>CACLQG010000016.1 GCA_902609035.1 uncultured Bacteroidota bacterium | reverse complement strand
ATTCCGGAAAACCAATGTTGCACTTACCCATTCAAGATCGTCAAAAGTAGGGTTATACCATCCTTCTATTTTTTTTCTGAGATCAACTTTATCGTTGACAAAATCTTGAAAACGATTGATTACTGGAGCAGTCCTGTCCCAACTTGGATCTGCTTTCACTTTCCAGCTTTTGTCTGTAACGAGGGTAGCTTCGTTTGACTCAAAAGAGATATTGAGTTGGGCTAATAAACCCGGTCTTCCATTAAAATGATAGGATTGTTTTCCAGCTTGGTAATGCACCTTTACAGCGATGGTATTTCTCCCTTTTTCGAGTAATCGAGTAATATCCAACTGATCGAAGGATTGATGATGGGGGGCACTTCTGGCAGGGCCTTTAATGATATACTGACCGTTGATATAGAGTTTGTATTGAGAGGTAGCGGTAATTTTAAGCACTGCTTTTCGAGGGGGTTCCCGCAGTTCAAAACTTTTTCGGCTGAGCATCATCGGACTTTCCTCACTCAGCCATATCCATTGGGCCTTCCAGTCCATGGTGGGAATTGGTTTTTCGGGAGAGGACCAAATTCCTTTAACTGCTCCAGTTTCCCATAACCCTTGGGCATTTAGGGGAGGTAAGCTTACAAAATAAATAAGTAGAACAAAAATACGATACATGGTATCTAGTCTTTAGTTATACAATAGGTAATGATATTAAATAGTATTTTGTCTGCGACAGGGTCTTTACCTAAGTTTTCTAATATTTCAAATTGAGACAAGAGATATTGTCCTTTTTTAAAAGGGACAAAAGTCATATCCGCACCCCACCACGACGGGCCAGGGCCACTGTACCCCATCTTGTGTCCCCTTGAAAACCAATCAAAAGCAACGGAGGCTACTAGGGGTTTTTCTTCTACCTTTACCCCATTAATTTTGAGGTCTCTCAAGCTTTTTTTAGGCCATATGTTTTCATAGCTATTTCTCAAAAAGCCATTATTTTGAAGTCCTTTCAAAATCGGGTGTTCCCTAGCTATATGTGGAATGCAGGTCCACAAACCTTTGGAGGGATGCACTCGCGCAGTAAATGGAGTTATTATATTTTCGGTTTTGACGCTGTCCGTCAAACGATCCAAATAAACAGCAGTACCTCCAGACTCTACAAACTTCAAAAGGAGTTTAAAAAGCTTGAGTTCTTCGTTGTTTTTAGCTTTATTGGTGCATACCAATACGGGAATATCTTGGGTTAAATTGGAACTAAAATCAATCGTTTTTACGTTATTCTTTTGGAGGAAACTTTTCAGATCTCCATTGAAATCTAAGACGGCTACTTTTCCAGTTGGGGCTTTGAGGTCTTTTTGATCAAAGACTTCAAAATCAATAAAATTTTCCGTTAATACTTGATCCCAATGGTCCCTAACTTTGACCTTAACAGTATAATGACCGCTCCAATTTTCGGTATTTATTTTTTTATTTAATAAAAGATTTATTCCCGTTTTCCAGTTTAATTTAAAATTATTGATGTAGACTTGTTCGCCATCTTTTGATTGGATTGAAACTTCATAATTGGCTGCTATATTTTCTAAATCATTGATGCCAGTAATTTTTAAGCTCATCCCTTGGTTTGCATACACATTTCTGGGGATTGTTCTTATGGAAACAATACGAGGTTGGTTGGCAGCTTTGGTGGCCTCGTAGGCATAGGATTTGGGATTGCGCCAGAGGTCCAGAAGCCCCGCTCCCAATATCCAATCGCCACCGGTCAAGGCGTGTACACAATAGCCGTCCATATAAGGATTCGATCGGATGGCCTCAATCATTCTTTTGTTGGCTGTTCCATGTACTTGTTGTTGCTCGAGATAAAATTTTCTCATGTCCGGGTATAGGGATTTTAGCCCAGTTTCAACCAGCATTTGTTGTTGTTCCTCATGCAATCGCTTGTGGTAGCGATAGGCTGGAGTTAGTGGATTACCTTCCGCTTCAAACTTTTTATTGACCGAAACCAACTCTGCCAAACTTCCATAGCCCAACTCCGATAAAAAAGACATCATACTTGGGACTACTTTTGATCTTCCTTCCCTTTTAAATTTTCCCATGCCTCTTGCCTTTTTTTCTTCTTCAGTCATGGCCATGGTCACATAGCTGTTGTAGATTTTCTCATTTATATAGGCCCCGGCATAATTGTGTATGTCGTTAAACTTTGTGGGTTCTTTTTCGTAGGGTAAGTACATATTAGCACCAAAAGCCCAACCTCCAGATTCATCTAAGATCAGGCGCGTAGGGTCTAGGTCGCGACTGAGCATCGCCATTGGCCGCATCAGTTGTTTTAAAACGGGCCTGTGCAATTCGTTGAATAATTCCCACTGAACAATACAGGTGCGGTTACGATCTTTGAGTAGGGTTTGTTCTACCTCACGGCTAACCCTAGAGGGAAGATAGGGAGAGGATAAGGGAAGTCTCATACATTCCAAGGCAGGACTGCCTACGACCATGACTCCCATCTCATCGGCCAAATCCAACCACATGGAGGTGGTAGGGTGACGCCATGGGCGGATCATATTAAAACCTGCTTCTTTGGCCAATCGGATTTCTTTTCTTGCCATTTCCTCGGAGTCTGGATAAGCAATGCTGTTGGGGTATAGGCCCTCGAAAAAAGAAGCTTTAATGTAAATGCGTTTTCCGTTGAGGTAAAAATCCTGATTTTTGATAGTCAGCTCTCGTAATCCAAAACGATGATGCCAATCGTCAGAAACTTTTTGTTTGCTTTTTATATTTAGATTGGCTTGATATAAAAAAGGGTCATCAGGTGACCAATATCTTGCCTCAGGGATTTTGATGACTGCTTTGTGTTCATTCAATCCCGGTTCTAGCTTTTGGGTTTCAGTATAAGATGCAACATCATTTTCGATATTAGAGGCTTCGGATAAATGAATTTCAATATTGGCTGAATCCCCTTTTATTTCAGTATGATCTATTATAATGTGGAAAGTAGCGGTATTGTCGTGAATGTTGGGTTCGATAAAAACATCTTTTACATAGGTGCTTCCAGAGGCTAACAATCTTACATTTTGCCATATACCTCCCGAAATACCTCCCCGCCATTGGGGAGTTTCCAAAGCAGTAACCCCATCGATATTTTTATCTGATAAAATGATGGGACCCACCACTCTGAGGGTTAAGACATTCTCTTTGCCTGCCTGGATCATATTGTCCACCCTAAATTCAAATGGGGTAAATCCTCCCTCGTGGAAACCGACCACCTCATCGTTGAGCCAGATTTCTGAAAGGTAGTTTACCGCATCAAATTGTAAACGGATGACCTTTGCCTCCCAGTCTTTAGGAACCTCAAATGCATAGCGGTAAAAGGCCACGCCTTCATAGTCTTGTTCTATTAATTCCCAGCTGCTCGGGACTTTGATTTTTCTTTTGTCTTTCAAGTTTTGAAAGACTTCATTTTTGTGCCATAGGGCTTCTGCGCCTTCATTTTGGTGATCAAAAATAATCTCCCAATCGCCGTTTAATGAAATTTCATTTTGGGCAAACCCATAGGCCACACAAAAAAGAAATAGAAAGAGGAAATAGTTTTTTATTCGCATTCTTACAATACTTTATTTTTTAATCCATTCAATTGAATTGGGGCGACCATTTCGGCCATTTTATTACGCATGTTAACTAGCAATGAGGTATCGGTATCCATAGAAAAAACAAGATTCATCCATTCGTTGGGATCGATCTGATGGTCGTATAGTTCCTCTTTGCCATTGTTATAGAGAATATACCGATATCGATCTGTTTTGATGGCGTAGTGCTGCATGTCTGCCTTACCTTCATATTTTCCCCCCGCATAAACAACTGTTAAGGCTGGGCGGTCTCCTTTCCATTTTTGGGCGGTTGGGTTTTCCAACAACTCTCTCATACTGGATCCGTCAATGGGGTAACCTTTTTCATTCTTTTGGGTTTCTGAAGATAGTCCACACAAATCAATCAAGGTGGGGTAAACGTCAATCAGTGATACCGCTTTATTAATTGAAGTGTTGGCTTTAGTGACCCCTGGAACTCTTATGATTAAGGGTACTCGAGTACTTTTTTCCCATAATGAGTTTTTGTATAAATAGTCCTTTTCCCCCATGTGAAAGCCATGATCCGAGGCCAATATGACTATAGTATTACCTTTGAACGGGCTCTCATTCAGCGCTTTCATCACTTGCCCGACATTTTCGTCCACTGCAGCTACACAGGCTAGATAGGCTTGCGTCCATCGTTTTAGACCAGCCTCCTCACTCCCATAGGAAGCAGCAATTTCGTTGAACATTTTCACACCCATTTCTAGGGTAAAGACTTGACCTTTTTCATAAGAGACTTCGAGGTAAGTATCCTGTTGATCTTTATCTTTTTTGAGGGAGACTTCAATTTTATCTAAGGGAAAACGGTCGAAGTAATTTTGAGGAGCAATCAATGGGGTGTGAGGCCTTAGGAATCCAACGGCCAGGAAAAAGGGTTTTTCTAATGTATTGGAGGCAAGAGTTTTTATCTTTTGGGCAGTCCAGTTTGCATTCATCTCGTCCGGCGTAGGGTCTCGATCGTCCTCGTTGATATAACGCATGGGAAGGATTCCATTTTTACTGTAGCCATAAATCCATTGGATGGAGTCCCCCGATTCATTTGTTCTTCCTTCCAAGTTGATTAATGGCCCTAAAGAGCCATCAACATTTCCTATATCATAAAAAGGCGAGGGAACATCTGGGTGCGCCAAGCGGTTTTCACCGTCCCATACCATCGGGCCATAGTCTGCTTGATTTTCATAATGATCCCAATTTTCTCTTTTTAGGTGGTGCAGCACTTTTCCTGTACCTATGGTTTGGTAACCTGCCATACGGAATTGTTCCGAAAGGGTTCGGGTGTTATTTAAGACTTTATTATTGTACCAAGGGTCCTGAAAAAAATTTAGAGAGTGGTGGGGGTAGACGCCAGTCATCATACTAGAGCGCGAGGGCCCACACATGGGGGCGTTAGTATGAGCGTTGAAAAAAGTAACCCCAGATTGTCCGAGCTTACTCATGTTGGGTGTTAAGCTTTGGGGATGCCCATTTAAGGTCTCTATACAATCGTTGAGGTCATCAATCATGATAAGCAGAACGTTGGGAGAATCTTTTTTGGGTTTTTCGCAACCTAAACTGATCAAGAGTATCACATACCAAAAAGTTTTAAATAAATAATCGTTCCTGTAATTCATTTAAAAATTAACTATTTATGGCGTCTGTCATGGCTCTTGCTATAGCAGTTATACCACTAAAATCCTTGTCGGCGATTAATTTTTTATTTATAAGTGAACTTCCTACTCCAAGGCAAACGGCTCCGTTTTCGAGCCATTCTGCAGCGTTTTCAACGGTTACTCCCCCAGTGGGCATTATGGGCAAGTGGGGCATGGGAGCCTTCAAGGCTTTGAAATAGGACAGGCCAAAGTTGGCTGCGGGAAAAAGCTTAACCACATCTGCACCCCACTCATAGGCTTGTAATATTTCAGAGGGAGTCATGGCACCTGAGAGAATGGGTTTATCGTATTGATGGGCCATACGAATGACCTCAGGCTTACTTACAGGTGTAACCACAAATTGTGCCCCTGCTTCTATTGCTGATTGGGCGGTTTTTGCATCTATCACGGAACCGACACCAGGAATAACGCCTTCAATCTGAGACAATTTATTGATCTCCTCCAAAGCATTGGGTGTTCCCATGCTAATTTCTACGGCTCTAATTCCCCCTTTTTGAAGCGCTTTTGCAAATTCAAAAACGTAAGCTGAAGAGGACAAGCGAATGATGGCGATGATCTTTGTGGCCAACAGTTGATCTAATAGGGAAGCTTTTGTCATATTTTATCTTTTTACGTGGCCATCGAAGTTACCCTCGCTTACAGATTGTATTTCTTTTTCACCCAAGTAGTTGATATCTCCTTTAAGGGTTTGGGTCATGGCAAAAGATGCCGTAGCAAAATCAACGGTTTTTTGGGATTCCCATCCCGACAGCTTACCGTGAAGTATTCCTGCAGCAAAGGCATCACCCCCTCCCAATCGATCCTTTATCTTTGTTGGAATGGCAAGGCTTGTTAATGTATTTCCACCTTCTTTTATCATTCCACCCAATACATTTTCAGTGGCATTAATTTGTTGTCTGATGGTCATTGCTATGGTTTCAAAGTCACCTAAATTGGAGGCAAAATCAATGGCATTTTTTGTCCCCTGATTTAAGGCTTTAAAATCATTTATAGTTTTAATATTGGCTTGAAATACATCGTTGATCGATCCGATATTTCCCAAAAGAATATTTACATAAGGCAAAATTTCGAAAAAAGATTTTTTAGCGGATTTAGAGCCCCATAAACTGCGTCTGAAATTGAGATCAAAAACTATTTTACAATTTAATTTTTGGGCCACTTTTAAACCATTCAAAAGAGATTTTTGACAATTGGCGGATAGAGCTGGTGTAATACCAGTAACGACAAAATGAGAAATATTTTTCAAAAATTTTTCCCAATTTTTTTCACTCAAATCCCATAGCGTAATGGAGGAATTTTTTCGATCATAGGTGACTTGGGTTCCACGAATCGCGGTACCGTGTTCGATGAAATAGGTGCCCATTCGCCCTTGATCTACCTTAATATTTTTTGTACCCACTCCATTTTGATGAAGGAACATGATTGCTTTTTTGCCCAATGGGTTTTCGGGCAAAGCGGTGATGAATTGGGTAGCATGTCCCCAATGAGAGAGGTCTGCCAATATATTGGCCTCAGCACCAGCAAAGCTCATTTCCAAAGTATCTGATTGAATAATAAGATCTTCATGTCCTAATGGACTCAGCCTTAAAAGAAGTTCCCCAAAACTAGCGACACGATTACTCATACTAAGATACGTTATTGGAGTATCCCAGTAATACACTGGCAAAAATAATAATACCCAATCCAACCAACATGAGTTGAAAGGGTTTTTTTGCATCTTTCCATTCTCCAGAACGCAAAGCCCATATATTACTGATGATAAGGGATAAGCCCAAAAGCATCGGCCATCCGATAATGGGACCCATGGTACCCATTAGAGCAGAACCTTGTCCGTATATTCCTAGCGCTGCAAACCAAAACAACCCCGACAAGACGGCCCATTTATATGCATTACCAGCAGCTGGTACCTTGAAAGAATCCCAGCTTTTATTCTTAAATAACAGGAGTAGTGCATAGCCTAAGTTCATCAGAAATGCTCCCATTAGAACAACTACCCATGCAGCAAGACTGCTGTTACGGATCAAGGCTCCCATTTTTTCAGCTTCCAAGGCTACTGGAGTTGCGTTGGCAAACCCCACATTCAGCAGCGCAGAAAGGACTCCACAACTTACAGCGATCATAATTCCCTTGGACATGTTGGAGGGGTCGTTGGTATCACCTATTAATTTATCTCTTTCAATGCCTGCCTTAGCAGTAAGAGCTACCCCTACCAGCATGATTACCACAGCGATAATTACATATTTAGTGGCTGGATTCGAAAAGGTATCTTCCACTTGTAGCAGTGGGATAATAGATCCCACCGATGCCGCTAACCCCATTACAATTCCATAGGTTAAAGAAAGTCCGATATAGGGAACGCTTTTTCCAAAGAGTATACCTCCCACACCCCACAGAAATCCAAAAAAAATTCCAAAAAACACTGCATCATTAGGGGCATTTCCTATGACTTCAAAAAGATTGGGAACAACCATAATGGCCCATGCGATTGGTAAAATAATCATTGCAATGGTGACGTGTATTATCCACCAAGCTTCCCATTTGAGAGGTTCCATATATTTCATTCCCAAACCGAAACTTCCTTGAAAAAAGCTTGCTATTATGACAAGTAAAAAAGGTATTAAAATCTCCATAATCATTTTGATTTAAATGCTTGCAGTGATTCTTTTTTTGACTAGGTAACCATCTAAAGCTAAGACGGAACAGTCGTGACCAATTCCACTGTTTTTTATTCCACCATGTGGCAGATAGATGGCGTATTTAACACCGTTGATTTGCACTTCGCCGAATCGTAGTTCTTTGGCAAATCGGGCTTGACGTTCAACATCTTCTGTAAATAAATAAGAGGCGAGCCCATATTCGGTGTCATTTGCTAATTCCAAGGCTTCCTCTTCAGTTTCAAATTTAAAAACAGGGGCGATGGGTCCAAAGATTTCCTGTTGATAGGCGAGCATATCGGTAGTAACATTACTAAGGACCGTGGGTTCATACCAGAATCCTTTATCAAAACCCTCTGGTATTTTTCCACCAGTTTCAATTTTGGCTCCTTTATTAATAGCGTCGGATACAATATCCAGCATACGTTTTTGCCCTTGCCTATTGACCAATGGTCCCATATCTCCATCGCTGTCTTTTCCAAAGCCTAGTTTAAGGTTTTTCGCCCGTTTGACATAGGACGTTAGAAAATCATCATAAATATTTTTTTGTATGAAAAAGCGATTGGCGGCGACACATATCTGACCGCAATTCCCGAATTTGATCCCAATGGCCAAATCAAGGGCGGCTTTAATATCGGCATCGTCAAAGACAATAAAAGGGGCGTTGCCTCCCAACTCCATGCTTAGCTTTTTGACACTGCTGCTGCTATCGGCAATGACTTGTTTCCCTGTTTGTGTGGAACCAATCATGGTTACCACTCTGGGGATATTACTTTTGGTCATGGTCGTTGCTACTTTTTCTGGCGGCCCTGTCAAAATATTGATTACCCCAGCGGGGAAATTAATATCATACAATATCTCGCCAAGTATATAAGAGGAAACGGGTGATATTTCCGAGGGTTTTACGATCAGGCTGCAGCCAGAGGCTAAGGCAGGCCCAATTTTAAAACCTACATTGAGTAATGGGAAATTCCATGCTAAATAGGCAACGGCTACCCCTGCAGCTTGATGCACCATCACATGTCTATGAGTATTTTCCTGATCGGGAATGACTTCGTCTTTGATATCGGCCATAACCTTAGGGTAGAACTCCAATGCGTTGGTGATAGCCTCAATGTCTTCATACGAGCCAGCATAAGTTTTTCCCATCTCGTGGATAATGGCTAGGCGTAAAAGGGATTCTTTCTCCAATATTGCCGTCCGAAGTTTGGACATCCATTCTCTTCTTTCAGACAAGTTCAGCTCGGACCAATATTTAAATCCTTTTTGGGCGGCTTCTAGGGCTTTTTTTGCATCGGTCTCATCGGCCCACGCTACCTCCGCTATGGATTCTTCGTTGGCGGGACAGAAAATGGTTTGCTTCCCTCCATTGGTGGCTTCAACCAGTTGCCCGCCAATATATAGTTTTAGTGATCCAAAATTCATTTTTCTTTATATGGCTATGAAGTTGTTGAAAATTCATTTAAAGCGGCTGGGTCTATATCAATACCTAAACCAGGGGATTGGGGAACATCTATATAACCTTTGTCCATTTTTACTGCGGGAAAGGTAAGTCGGTCTCTGATCGCATTTTCGGTGCGGTCGTATTCTATAAAAATATCTGGTGGGAGTAATCTTCCTGGCAAAGGTTCTATGTTGGCAATAAAATGCAAAGCAGCATGAAAACCAATACCGGTTCCCCAAACGTGGGGGATGACCTCTACACCAAAACTAGAGGCCAAGCTTGTGATTCGCTTTGCCTCGGTAAGGCCCCCAGAGGCGCAAATTTCCACTTGAGCAATGTCTACCGATTTGTTTTGGAGCAATTGAAGGAAACCATAGCGCAGGTATTCACATTCCCCACCGGCAATTGGTATGGAGGTTTTATTTCGCAGTTGGGCATACTGGTCGTAAAACTCGGGTGAAACAGGTTCCTCAAACCAGCTGATTTCGTAGGTTTCTATTTTTCGAGCCAATTCTATGGCCTCTCTAAGGGAGTAGGCATGATTGGAATCAACCATAAGTTGAATATCGGCGCCAATGGCAGCTCTTACATTTTTAATGTTTCGAACATCTTCTTTTATGGATAAGCCTACTTTCATTTTGATGGCTTTAAATCCTTGGTAGACATAGTTTTTGGCTTCTGCTACCAAATCTTTTACTAATGTTTTACTTTCAGAAAAGTAAAGTCCAGTAGCATAGGGCACAACCTTATTTCGATATTGTCCTCCCAAAAGGGTACTCACAGGTAAACTTAAAGCTTTTCCTTTGATATCCCAAAGAGCAATATCTATGGCGCTGATGGACGCAAAAAGGACACTTCTCCTTGCAAAATCGAGAGTCTTACGATACATTTCAAACCATAGGGATTCATTTTCCAATGGGTTTTTTCCCATCAAAAGGGGTTCGAGAAATGCGATCCCTTTCTGAATTACATCCGCAGGGCCATAGCCCTCACCCCATCCATAAAGACCCTCGTCTGTAGTAATTTTTACTACACAGATTCTCCTCTCGTTATACGACCACTGGGAAAAGAAAAAACTCTGATCCAGTTTGTTGGAAAGAACGTAGGTCTCAATTTTGCTTATTTTCAACTTTGAAGATTATATGGATTGTCATTCAGTTTAAGGCCACAAGTTAAAAAAAAAGTGAAATATTTTTATTTTTAACCTTTTGAAATCAAATGCAAAAAATCAATACAAAAGACCCTGATTAAATGCGTTTGAAAAGCATTAAACGAAAGTCCATCATCATTTCCCCCGTTTTTTTAACTGCTTTGAGCGTTAGGTTCCCTTTTCCTTTTTGTAGATGTATTGTCCCAATATTAAGAGGTTTAAAATCCTTGACATAAGATTCTGATCGAATAACCCTGTCCTCTGCAGCACCAAATTGTTCTGGGTTGTGAGCTTCTTTGATTGTTCCTTCGATTTTGGATTTTCCCAGACTGACTTCGAAAACAGAGCCTATTGCATCTTCCGCACAGCTATAATAAATGGTTACCTCAAAATCCCCTTCTTTAGGGACTTCTGCCTTCCATGAGATGCTATCATTGGCACTGACCCAGTTGGTGAAATAGGAACAATTGGGGTAGTGGTTGGAGCGTTTGATTTTCCCGCTTGGTGTTCCATCTCTTGCGGGTACTTGGGTATTACGGAGGCTGGGATGTCCAATATAAAATGGACGTTCGTCTTTTTTGGGAAGTTCAACCAATACTGTCTGCTCCCATTGATCCTTAGCTCGGAGCAACTCCAGTAGCACTAGGGGTTTTTCCTCGCTAACATCTGTGGTTTGTTTGGGGTCCTTGACCATATCAAAGAGTTGACCCTCATTCCCCAAACGATAATTTTGATTTCTCACACTCATTTTACCTTTCCAGTAGTTGTAAATATATCGGTTTTCCCATTCGTTGGGTTCTTTCATTAAAAGGGGCTCAAGACTTATACCATCTAATGGTTTTTTGGACTTTGACTTTATACCAGCGAGGTCTTTTAATGTGGGTAGGAGATCAATTCCACTTGCAATTTCTTTGATGATTTTGCCTTGGGGAATTTTTCCGGGCCAATTTATGATCATGGGAGAGCGAACACCTCCCTCATCTGTACTCCCTTTTCTTCCTTTCATACCTTCGTTCCAACGATTTCCGTTTGGACCATTATCGGAGAGGTATATTACGATGGTATTTTCCTTAAGATTACTGATTTGAAGTTGATCTAAAATTCGGCCTACATTCCAGTCAATGTTTTCACACATCGCCAGTGCTGCTCGGGCATGGTCAATCTCAATTTGATTTTTGAATGGGCCACGGCTTCCCTCTTGGCTAAGTTCTTTGTCTTTATACTTTTCCCAAAATCTGTCTGGTACCTGCATGGGACTATGGGGAGTGTTGTATGGAAGATAAAGAAAGAATGGTTGATTTTTATTTTTTTTAATAAAATCAATACCATGCTGGGTCAAATCATTGATGATGAATCCATCTCCTTTGACCAAATTTCCATTGTGCTCCAATAAGGGATTATAATAATTTCCCCAATGTCCAGAGCAAAAGCCATAATAGTCGTCAAAGCCCCGGCTGTTGGGATGAAAAGGGGCCTGCATTCCATTGTGCCACTTACCATATGCTGCAGTTTGATAACCTTCTAATTTGAAGACTTCTGCGACGGTTTCTTCGTCAATATTGAGTCGCTCTCCTCCAGCACTCGTAGAGTATACACCCCCTCTTACATGGTACCTCCCTGTAAGGATTTCCGCTCTTGTAGGCGAACAAACAGGACTTACAAAAAAGTGGTCGAATCGAGCTCCGCTCTTTCCTAATTGATCTAGGTTAGGAGTATTTATATCTTGGTTTCCATTTAGACTCAAGTCTCCCCAACCTTGGTCATCGGTCAGAATGAGAATCACATTAGGAGTTTTTTTTTCAACTTTACAGCTCCAAAAGCAAAACAATAGGAGTAACGAAAAAGTAGAGGAAATGAATTTTTTCATAATTCAAATTATTTAATTGTCTTTCATTATTTAGTAACTCAATTAAGTAATTTTTATTGAATTAGATATCAATACTAAGTCCTAATCCAAATAATTCTCTAATTTGCAAACGCTTGATTAGATCATCATCGTACTGTATATGTATGATTAAGTTGCTAGATATTATTTCATTGACTTTTAATCGAATGTTGGCATTCCATTCAATATCGACATTTTGAATTTTGTGAATATAATTGATGTAAACATTAAATTTATTGTCCATGGTAATGTTTTCCATCAAAGTCGATCTGAAAAAGCCTGAAAAAGAGGCACCTACAGAAATAATACTTGTGGCTCCTTTTTCCACTCCAAAATATTTTTTTCCCGGAGAGAGATTTTGAGTATAATCTTTACCTACAAAAATTCCTCTAGCAGCCATTGGTGAGATATTAAACCAAGCCATTTCGTCTTCCTTGTAGTACCACCCTAAACCACATTGAATGATGGCTGGAGACAGAATTCTTGAAATCTTTTCTTTCTGGTCTTCTCCATCATCTTTGTAGTATCGGTACCCTGGAAGTAATTGAGTTTTAAAATTGAAATAGGCAGAATAATTCCAATAGGTATTTACTTTTTTACTGAGAACGGAATTAATTTCTATTCTATCATCTGCTTTTCTAAAAAAAGAATTCCCCGAAAGATACGTAGTCCCAATTGAGAGCATGATATTGTTGTCCCAAATCCATCCCTCTTTACCAAGATAATTTATGTTATAGTCAACACTGAAAAGTCCAGTCATTGAATTTTCCCCACCAGAAACCCAATTTTCAAAGTAAGCTTGGTTGAATGTGAATTGGGTCAATCCAAAGAATTTAAATTTACTTTTCTCCTCGCTTGCTGTTTTCAAAGTATCCACTGAAATACTGTCTGTAGCTTGACTCTGTTGGGCATTTACACTTCCAATAAAAAGAAAAATTACAAAATAGCCTTTAAGAACTCTCATACTTCAGGTCATTCAATTTTGAAGCTAAAATATTACAAAATTAATGGATGAGTGAACCTTAGTGATTTCAGTCTCATTATTTCAAGTTTATGATTGCTAAGACTACCCGAGAAAGTAATATTCAAAACTCCAATATAATTAATGAATTTGACCGTCTCAGAAAAAGCTTAGGAATTTTTTTACGATTTTAATCCAAAGGTTTTTTTGTAACTTTGTGATGAATTAAATGAAGATGATTATGTTGGGATTAAGTGATATTCAGTATTTGTACGAGTTTCTTTTTTGGTTTGTCACTTTTTTTATTCTTAAAAAAATTTGGCATAAACCTGAGGTAAGGTTAATTTATGGCTATTGTGTTGCTTTGTTTAATCTAATAGCGGTTTTCTTTTTTTCGCTTTCCTCAATAAAAGGTAAATTAAGTGGCTTAGATGCATTTGCCTTTGGATTTTTGCATACTATGGTTTCTGTGGTAATGATTACCTTAGTTCACATGAGTAAAAAAATTGAAAATAAATCTTAACCTTTATTAAAATTTAGAGAGATGAAAAATGTAATATTTTCCCTATGTTTTATTGTTTCATTATCGGCCTACTCCCAAGATTGGATTATCATTGATATTTTGAGTCAAACCAAAAAAGAGTTAATTTATAAAGTTGACAATGGAGATGAGGTCAAAAGGGAGAAGGTAAAGAACCCGTCTATAGTTAAGTTGATTAAAAGCTATCAAGAAGATGGTTTCAAGTTGAAATCTGTCACCCAAGGAGTAGAGTTAGAGTTAAATGGGAATCTTCCTATGAATAATAATTTTAATAATAATTTTGGGATTGCCAATTTAAATCTCACCAACAATAATAGAGTAATGTTATGGTTTGAAAAAAAGAAAGATTGATATGCAGTTATTTAGTGCTCTATCAACTAGAGAACAAAAAAAACTCTCACTAAAGTGAGAGTTTTATAAAATAAGTTGGGTACAAATATTATCTTTCTGACAAAACCAATTGAAGGACTTCTGTTTTAACACCTTCACGCATAGTTCCCATTCTTTTGAGCCTTTCTATGCGAGATTTACTAGGGTTATTTGTGGGGGTTCTTCTTTTGTAATAATCATCCATCGAATTATAGAAAGAGGCCATGATATAGTCACTCTCGTCATCGGAAGGAGAAACAATTTTATGCATACCCCATCCTTTCACATAGGAATTTTTCTTTAATCTTGGGACAATTTCATTGATCATTGTATTCTCCAATTCACTCCATTTTCCAGGTTTTGCATCCACAAAATTCAAAATAGCAACTTTGGGTGGAGTTGCTTCACTGGGAACAAAACCTCCTTTAAATACCGTTTGAATAAATTTTGAGCCCATCACCATTTTACCCCTTTGTTTTCTTACCATTTTTAATTCGGCCTCAGAGAACATATTTCCTGGATTCCCCATTCTAAAGGGTTTATTTATCTCTTGTAGGTGAGCAAAAACAAAAATAGTTATGCTATTGTCCATGTTGTCACTTGACAGCCTCCACATGTCCCAAGCTATTTTATCTCCTGAGTCGATCCTAGCTTTATGAATTTTTGAGTAATAATTTTTTTCAGCTTCAATAAATTCATTAGCGTATTCAGACTTTACTTTGAAATAATGCAGTCCAACATAAAATTCTTCCTGACCAGAAATTGAAGTAACTGCAAATAGCAGCAGCAAAAAAAGTGTTTTTTTCATTTTAGAATAATTTATTGTTAATTCTATTAATCTATAAAAGTTAATTTTATTATACAAGTAATTTACCAAATGTTTAATGCAGTTGATATATGCTAAATTTCAAAAACTTATGAGTAATAACCCTACTTCAGTGAAGTAATTTTTTTAGAGTAACATTTTCTAATTCAATAATTTATTTAAATATTGGTTTAAATTTTTTATTTAGAAATCCCAATTTAGTAGGTCAATATTCGATTCTAATTCATTTTCCTTATAATCCTCCATTTCAGAAAAAAAATCAATTCCAGTTGCATCCTCAATTTCATCAATCGAAACAACAAAACTTCTTAATTCTTTTAGAATTTTTTGATTTGGCATAATAAATCCTATTACATTTTCATTTGAGGTATCGAAAATGATTTTGTAAAATTTTCTTGGTATTGAAACTTGATTAGGACCAATAGAATTTAAATCATTTCTTAGAATACCTGCTGTATAAATATTTAGAGATTTTGATGTTGCCCATTTTCTTATAAGAATTTCTAGTCGTTTCCATCCCCCTCTATTAAATGATGGATATTGAGGAGACATATTTGACAAATAAAAAGATTCACTCATGGAATTATTTGTCATTTTCATATCACCTGCAGGGGCTAAATGTCCTCTGTCATATCCAGAACCCTTGTAATCTATTAATTCAGCAGAGCCAGAAGAAACGAATGGGTCAGGACGAAAGTTATCTTTTCTTTTAGAATCCCCATTAATGTTTCTCTGATTGAGCTTATAAAAAACCCAATTTGCTTGTTCGTGTTTTTCATTATATGACATAATGATATATGAATGTTTAACTATCTCCCCCTCCGATTTTGGCAAGTATAATTGAGCCAGTAAAATTGGTTGATATAAAAATGAAATTAAAAAAAAGCTTATTCTCATATATTAAGTAACTAAAATATCAAAGATAAATATTCAAACTCTACCAAATTATGATCAAAAGGTAATTAGAGATATTATGAAATTAATGGTGGAGATGTTATTAAAGAATTATTTGGCGATAACCCAATTTCTCTTAAAAATAAATTCGTGAGAAAATATCTTAATGCAAAATTTATATTATAGAAGGGAATACCTTTCCTAATTAAATATGAAAAAGCTTTGAAAATTAATTAAACGATAAGCGATTTAAAGAACTTTTGATGGATTCCAATTCCGTCAATATTAAAGAAATCTCCTTTAGGCTTATATCCCAATTTTAAGTAAAATTTTGATGCATTTATTCTAGCGTTTAACCAAAGAAGTTCAATTCCTTTCTTCCCTAATTCCTCTTCAATATATCTAACCAATTTAGATCCATATCCCAGCCTTTGGAATTGATTTAATGTCGCAATACCTCTAATTCTCATTGCTTTTAAATTGGGATAAATCATTGATCGAATTGGGAGTGCTGAAAGTACAGAAATAATTTTCCCATCCAACTCTCCACAAATATGGATTGATAAAGGATGATCATCATACTCAAAAAAACAATCCTCAATCGGTTTGCCAGGGCGAAGAACGTGCTGTCTAACTGCAAAGGTTTCCTCCATTGAAATTTTCTTTATTTCCATTCTATTTATAAGAAATACTTATTGATTTTAGAAATACTATTATTTAGTTATGTGTCAAAAATAACACTTAAAACTAAACCTAGTAAGGATAGGGAGTTTTAACAACTTTTTCAAAGTTTTAAAAAAATACAATCCTCTAAATTTCACTTTATTTAGATGGATTATTGACTTTATGTTAAAACTTTTTTTGGTCTAAAATGAAATTAATATCAGGAATTATAGAAAGGTGATCCTTCAATATAAGTTCAAAAAAGTTTTAAACTTTTTATTAATTCGATCATAACTTATCCCAAAGCTGTTTTAAAAGCCCAAAAAAAGTCATATCATTAATCTTAGGCCAAAATACATCATTAAAAACCTACAAATTTTGAACCTTATTTGTTTAATATGCAGCAGATCATTATTCAAAAGGTGTATGGATCATATTGGTTTCTGTAATAAAGTTTTCAATTTTAAATGAAACATTTTGAGTTTGAATTATATGATAGTATTCATTAAAAACCATCACTTAATGCTCCTCTTTTATAATCCATTAACTGAAAGAGGGAATTCTTGCAGGATCGTATTGAAATGGAAATAAATATTGTGATGCTGGTATCTACTATTTCTTACGATACCAGTTTTAGCTGATATAGCAGGAAGGTCTAAACCTATTTTTTATATTCTTCATCCATCCCTAGAATGATGATAAATCTCAAGTAAATCTTGCAGTACCTTTAATTACATTTTTATTCCACTCAAGACTGCTAAGGCTTAGTTAAAAGAGAAATATTTTATAGATTATAAATAGACTATTTTTTTAATAACTTTATTATTACATTCTGGTTTGATAGGTGTATAATTGAAAATAGCGCCCATTCACTTTTATAAGTTCCTGGTGTTTTCCACGCTCCACTATATTACCATCCTCAATAACAAGAATCTGATCTGCCTTTTGAATAGTGCTTAATCGGTGTGCAATCACAAAAGTTGTTCGATCTTTCATTAAAACAGCTAAACTTTTTTGAATGAAAGCTTCACTTTGGGTGTCTAAATTGGAAGTAGCTTCATCTAAAATTATTATTTTAGGTTTAGCCAATAAAGCACGTGCAATAGAAATTCGCTGACGTTGACCGCCAGAAAGCTTGACTCCTCTTTCTCCAATTACTGTGTTTAAACCATCTACAAAGCGATCTGTAAATTCATCAACATAAGCACCCTTAACGGCCTCTAAAAGTTCTTTTTCACTAGCCTCTGGACGAGGAAAAAGAATATTTTCTTTAATAGTACCTTCATATAAAAAATCATCTTGAAGGACAACTCCCAATTGACTTCTAAAACTTTTTAGATCTACTTTTGATAAATCAATTCCATCGATTAATACTTGACCTGAACTTGGGTTTAAAAAACCCATTGCCAAACCTGCGATAGTTGATTTACCTGAGCCTGACGACCCTACAAGTGCAGTTACACTTCCTTTTGGAGCCTCAAAAGATATCGAATGTAAAACTTCTACTTTGTCACTATAACCAAAGGAAATATTTTTAAAAGAGACATTTCCATTAATTATATTCAGCTTTAAGAATCGTTTTTCAATATCATTTTCTTCAGTAATACTCATCAATTCTTGAGTTCGATCCAAACCCGCAAAGGCCTCTGTAAGCTGACTACCTATATTACTCATCTGAACAATAGGAGTGATCATAAATCCAAGAAAAAGGGTAAAAGAGACAAATTCACCATATGTCATTGTATCATTGATTATAAAATAGCCTCCCATCCCCATTATCCCCGCAGAGGCTAAACCTAATAAAAAAGTAGAAGAACTTGTCATAAATGCGGTTGCTGTAAGACTCTTTTTAATATTTTTATATAGCTTTTCCACTCCTTTTTCAAAAACTTTTTTTTCCTGTTCTTCTGCATTAAAACCTTTTATCACTCTAATACCATTCAAGGTTTCAGTAAGTCGTCCAGTTACTTCAGCATTAATTTTACGACGAGCTCGGAAAATGGGGCGAATATATCCGAAGGCCTTTAGAGCAATTATTGTAAAAACTAGAATAGGGAAAAAAACAAATAAAGTCATTTGTACGTTGATCTTAATTAAAATAACCAGAGAAAGTATTGCTGTAATACTCCCACCGATAAGTTGCACTAATCCAGTTCCTACTAAATTACGAACCCCTTCAACGTCAGTCATCACTCTAGAAACTAGAGCTCCAGATTTATTATTGTCAAAAAAACTTATTGGCAGTTTAAGTAGTTTTTGTTGTACGTTAGCTCGGAGAATAGATATTAGGTGCTGAGCTTCAACACTCAATAAGCGAGTCAAAGAAAAGGAACTGACGGACTGAAATAAAAGAGCGACACACACCACTATTAAGAGGTTGATTAGAGCTTGGATATCTTTTGAAGGAATCACTTCATCAATTAAGTTTTTGCTTGCATATGGAAGAACTAAACTAGATAAACTTCTTATTGAAATTAAAAAAAGACCAAAAGCAAGGATTCTTCCTCTTGGCCAGATAAACTCTTTAAATGCCCAACGAAAGGATACTTTATTTTTTCTCATAGCACTATTTAAAAATCAAATTTAGAACATTCTTTTTCTAATACCTGAAGAATTTCTATTCTGTATTTTTCTGATTTTTAAGACTTACTGGTATTTTTTGAAATTGGTATATTGTAAAGCATATCGATTCTATGAAAAAGCTGATACTTCTTTTACTATTTGTTTCAACAATTAACTTGAATGGACAAAGTAAAATACTCAAGGCTATAGATTCACCAGTCTTATTTTATGGAGATGAAAAGACAGCATACAGAGATCCAGCAGTTTTATTCTACAATGATCAGTTCTTTTTGTTTTTCACTCTTGTTAAAATAATTAATGGAGAAATATATTCATTTACAGCCACAAGCAAATCTTATGATTTAATTAATTGGAGTCAAGTAAAGATTTTGACTCCAAGAGATCAAAACTTAAATTTCTGTAGTCCAGGTAATATTGTAAAATATGATGGTAAATGGCTTTTATGTCTTCAAACATATCCCCGTCCAGGATACATCCTAGGGGACAAAGTACGATATGGTAGTGATGATTCTCGAATTTTTATAATGGAGAGTAAAGATCTTGAAAACTGGACATATCCTAAGCTTCTTAAAGTAAAAGGATCAACAATTAGGGAAGATAAAATGGGTAGAATGATTGATCCATATTTAATTGAGGATAAAGATGAAAAAGGAAAATGGTGGTGTTTTTACAAACAAAATGGGGTGAGTATGTCTTATACTTATGACTTTTTGAACTGGACTTTTTATGGTAATACAAAGTCTGGAGAAAATGTTTGTGTGTTAAAAGATGAAAGTGAGTATGTAATGTTTCATTCTCCATCAAATGGTATAGGAATAAAACGATCTTCCAATCTTAAAGATTGGAGTTCATTTGGTGGTCTAATTACACTTGGACAAAAAGAATGGGACTGGGCAAAGGGAAGGCTGACAGCTGGAGCTGTAGTCGACCTCAGAAACATAAAAAGAATTGAAAAATATATTATGTTTTTCCACGGATCAGGACCAAATCGAGAAAGTGAGGGAGATTTTGATAAAAATTCATCAATAGGAATTGCTTGGAGTGACGACCTAATTAATTGGGATTGGCCAAAAAAGTAATTATAATAAAAGCATTGCCATTTTTTAAAATGTCAAGATCCTAAATTAAAAAATTCAACTTGCTTTTATTTATTGCATAAGCCAAAGAGAATTTAATATTTGCTCACATCCATTTCCAAGTAGCATTAAGAGGGGTTGCAATAGGCTTACATTTTTTAAAATAGTTCTATCCTCTCTATTGTTTAACTCTATTTTTGAGAAATTAATTAAGGTTATTTTAAAACCAACATATATACTTTTGAATCCATTTATTTGACCTTAAAAATCGTATTAGATATCCGTCCACAGGAGTGATTGTTATTCTATCTAGAAGACTACCAACTTTTGGATTATTTAAATCTTTACAAAAAGCGAATCCTCAATAGGAAATTATAAACATGATTAAGGGAATATACTTTCATTTATAAATAATTTATTATTTAAAAATCTTTAAAAAGGCGGTGTATAATCCTGATTTTCCATTTACAACCATATTTACAAATACAAATACTACTTTTTATTATACTTGTTGAATAAATAAATAAATACAGGTGGTATAAAGACAATTAAAATTATGCCAAAATATACATACAGAAAATATCCTAATACAATTGAAAAAATTAACGCAAGTATGTAATTATTTTTCATAAAAAACAAAATTAATTAATTTGAAAAGACATTGACAAAGCATTATCAAGATTGACTTTAGAAGTAAAAGACAAAAAATATTTGCAACACATTTTAACCAAGATTCAGATGGCTTTGAATATACGTAAAAAAGTCTTGAGGTTCTAAATCAACTTTTTGAAAGGTGAATATAATACTGACGAATTTAAAATTAATAAGAAATATTCATTGGTAAAAAAAGCAAACCTTTACTCAAAAAAAGTGAGGGGGGTTGGAGATATAATAAATGTTGAAGATTTAGTATTAGGTCAATATATAAGGTTAAAATATAAAATGTAAGATTAATATTATATCAGTTTATTAGATTTATAATTCTTTTCAAGTTAACTATGGCAATGATTAAGGAGAGGGTTTTTTATACACAATATAAGGTGCATCTATGAGAGCCTTGTGAGTGAGGCCAAAATGAAAAACCCCCTACTTATGGAAATGACTTGGTATTACTCGTTTTCTAAGTGGTTACTGCATCACTCAAAATATCTTTAATATATAATGATATTGTGATTGAAAAAAACTATTACTATAATCTAGAAAATATAATTAAATGCAGGTGATTTTAAAATGAACTTTTTCATAGATTGAAATAATCAGCAACGAATTTTTGAATTTTTTCTGCAGAATTTCCATGGAGAATGTTATAATATATCACTTGCTTTTCTGACTGATCTTGTTCAAAAAACCGACTTGGGAGTCCTATTGGACTTTTATTAGTCAGATGAGTAAAAATTACACAAGCTGCCATATAGCTTCCTTGAGGAGAAGGGTGTTTGTTATCATCGCCCAATAATTTAATTTCGGGATTTTCTTGAATAAATAATTTAAAGACCTTGCCTATTTCAATTACCTCGTGCCCTATTTTGGACTGTAATTTTTTATAAAATTTATTTATTGGTAAAGTATCATTTGATTTTTTACTTAAATATGGGTACATCCATGTACTAAAAAAGTGCCATTTTGAGGGGTTTTTTAAAGGTAAATTGATGAATTTCTTAATATAGTTAATTGAATTATCAGGATTTAAAACTGGGTTAGTACTATGATCTTGTAATATTATGTGGTCATAGGCTGTTTTTGATAAATATTCTCGTGTTGTAAGGCCACGTTCACTTTTCCAATGTTCTTCAAGGTATGAACCCCCGAGGGTTGACTGATCAACATCCCAATCGAAACCATTGTACTTCCCCATTTTTTCAACCATACGAGGCATATTCCAATTAAAGGTGAAACTATTTCCAATAAAAAGTATCTTTTCTTTTTTAGTTTGTCCCAATCCAGCGAATGAAACCAACATTAAAAGAATTATTAGGTTTTTCATACAACTAAAATAAAAAAATCTGCGAAAGACTTTAAAAATATTTACCGGTTAGAATTAAAAAAGAGTTTATTTATAATATCCTAGAAAGGTTGTTCAATTAAAATTGCAATAGACCCTTAAAATTATTAGAAATATTTATGCTAGTGAGCTAAATATAACCGTGTGTATATCGGATAAAAATTTCCTAAAAAAAGTGAGATTTAAGGAAATACCTCTCATAATAAATTATATGGGATAAGTAAGCTTAATAAGATACTTGTGCAATTGGGAAAATAGTTTTGAAGACAGAAAAGTATTTATTGCTTTAGTTAAAGAATAATCAAAATTATAGTATATATCTAATAGTAAATGCAAAAACTTCTAAAACACCCCATACTAAACCCTTTGTAATTTTAAATATCTTTTGGGTTATTATAATTTTATAAAAGACTTTAATTTACGAGTTTTGTAGTACAAATAATTTTAATATGAAAAGCATAATCCATATATTTTTTTTAATTGTTACACATTTTTCCTTCTCTCAGATTACCGAGCAGGTTGACAAATTTGAAGTAAATTTTTATGGTAATAAGTTTTCATTAACAGCAGAATCTAATCACAACAAAAAAAATTTAAATGGTGAAATATTAAGGGGTAAAATTATATCAAGTTGTCCAAAAAAGGGGTGTTGGGTTAAAGTACGTTCTGACTTGGAGGAAATATTTGTTACTTTTAAAGACTATTCATTCTTCGTACCAAAAAACGGAATAGCTGGGAAAAATATAATAATTAAAGGTAAAATTAAATTAGATACTATTTCAGTTTCTCAGCTAAAACATTATGCATTTGATGCAGGAGAGTCAGAAGATTATATTTCAAAAATTACAAACTCTAAAATCACTAAATCTATTGTCGCTGAGGGTGTAGCGATTATTGATTAGCTTAGATTGGTTATTATGTTCAGAATTATACGCTTTGCGATTAAAAACTATCAATACGTTGTGATGGGATACTCCTTATTCAAGGCTGCTAAGAGAAAGTACAATAAGAAAAAACATTCCTGATAATATAAAACATAGCTCTCTAGAAGGCTTAGATGTTGCTTTGTTTGCCGACTAGGGTAACCATCAGAAGTGGTCAGAGAAAGCAAAGAGTATAGGCTTAAAATATAAAGTTTCCATAGAATTTGAAAAGTTCTCTGCTATAACGTCATTATTTTGCTTATCATCAGAAAGAAAATCTTCAAGTAATACTTACCCTGAATTCATTGATTCAGTCAAGACCACTTTTACATCATTTATTTGTTTTACGTCTTCCTTTATTGAAGATGATAATTCAAGCATTAAATTATTTTTCAGTTTAATATCAGACCTTCCTAATCTGTAATTCCAAAAAGAATGCTGAAAGAACACTCAAGAAAATAAGCAAGCCTTCGATAAAGTATTTTTTCTTAATCTATTTAATAGTTTTATAGCTGAAATTTTCAAATCTCCATTTTTAATCTCGAAAGTATATAACCCTTATTTATGGGGTGGAATTTTTAGTTGAAATTGACTAACCATGTATTTAAATTAATAATTTAATTAAAAATATTTTTACTTATTATTGCAAACAAAATAATATAAATTTTATATGATGACCTCCGAAGAATGGCTTTTTGTATTAATTGCTTTATTAATATTTAATTACATATTTTCATCAATTCTTTCTTATGTAAATGATAAATGCTGGAATGATAATATTCCTAATTCTTTAAAAGATTTTTATAGCAAGGAAAAATATACTAAAGCTAAAAACTATAAAAAGGAAACTGGAAAGCTTGGCTTTTTTTCTTCTTCTTTAAGTTTTGTAATTACGTTTTTACTATTATATTTTGGAATATATGGTATTGTAAGTGATTATTTTGCCTCAAATTATCAGAATTCATTTATTCAATCTTCTCTTTTTTTAATTACATTTTATCTGTTTAATACAATAATTTCATTTCCTTTTCAATACTATTCAACTTTTAAAATTGAAACAAAATATGGTTTTAATAAAACAACTCTAAAAACATTTTTTTTAGATAAAATTAAAGGTACAATATTAGGTATTATAATTGGAGGATTATTGCTTTATTCGGCTCTTTGGATTTATAATTATTTTGTGAGTGGATTTTGGATCTACTTATGGATTGGATTATCAATCTTCATAATTTTTATGAATATGTTTTACACTACTTTGATTGTTCCTTTATTTAATAAATTAACTCCTCTAAAAGAATCTAGTTTGAAGGAAAAAATTAATAATTTTTCAAATAAAATTGGATATTCGATTAACAACATATTTATAATTGATGGATCTAAAAGATCTACAAAAGCAAATGCATTTTTTTCGGGACTCGGCCCGAAAAAAACGATTGCTCTATATGATACACTTGTTGAAAAGTATACCGAAGAGGAATTGGTTGCTGTATTAGCTCATGAAGTTGGACACTACAAAAAGAAACACATTTTTCAAAGTTTAGTGTTATCAATAATTCAAACTGGATTAATCACATATCTTTTTGAATTATGTTTAAGTAATGATTCATTAATATATTCCTTAGGAGGTGAAACTATAACTTTTCACTTGGGGTTGATAATTTTTTCTATTTTGTTTAGTCCAATAGGTTTGATAATTGGTGTTTTTATGAATTTTTTAAGTAGAAAAAATGAATTTGAAGCAGATGAATTTGCAAAAAAAGAATATAATGCTAAAGATTTAGCATTAGCTCTAAAAAAATTATCTGTGGATAATTTATCTAATTTGTATCCTCATCCATTTTATGTTTTTGTGCACTATTCACATCCTCCATTAATAGAAAGGTTAAAAGCTTTAGAACAAAATTAATTTACTGAAAAACTGATAGAAACTGGAGCAGCTAAATCAAATCTTTGAATAATTTTGGTTATTATTATCTTTAAGATTCAATTATCTTGAAATTCAAGTTATGGCGAGATGGCTTTATATCAAGTTTAGGTAGATTTATCTGAGCCCAATACATCAAAATAAACTGAATTGGTATTCTTAACTAGAGTTTCCATGGCTGAATCCCAAGTTGGTTTTTTCAATAATTCAAAAATGAGTAAATTAATGGTCCATGGGTTTCATTTTTTTCATAGTTATTTGTGAACATTAAATGCTCATATAAAAACATTCCATCTACCTTTTTTTTGATTGAAATATCTTTTTCTAAAACATAAATTTTCTCCCATTCCTCTCTGACACTATTCCATTTGGATTGTTTAGTATTCCACCACTCCCTAGCTGGGTTGCATCTTTTATCATTTACTTTTTTATATGGAGAGAAACCTATTTCATTTGCTATGATCATGGATTCAAATTCTGTTTTTAAAACCTTTGAGTTGTTTTGTTTATGAATCCATCCATTATCTGTAATCTCAATGCGATTCCATCTTTTCATTAAGTTATAATCATTACGTTTTGTATACTCTCTTCTTGGTAATGGAGCATTTGTTTCATTTTCCCAAAAACTTTTTCCATCGACATGAACCCAAGTAGAAGTCCCCTCATACCTTGGACTATCATCAACTTGATAAACTTTTTGAGTCCATTGTCCTTTGACTGCTTTCTTGTTCAAATTTTTACTTTCCCAAACTCTATTACCATTAAACAGATGTAAATGGGTGTTTTGGTATAACCAATCCTCCCTCCAGTGTTTTATGACGGATTTTTCATCACCATAACCTACGATAAGTAAATGTTGAATGGAAATTTTATTTTTTTTATTAACAATTGGTAGAGCCAGTTCCAAAGCATATGATTGATAAACTTCAGATCCAACATAATCATCTTCTTCTGAGAAATTAAATGTTTCAGAAAAATTAAAATTAATTTCAAAACAACCACATAAATTTAAAATTGCTTCTCTATCTTTTTTCAGTTTAGATTGAGAATTTATTTCATTTGGAATTAAAAAAATTACAGTTAAAAAAAAGATAAATCGCAGTAAAAGTATTTTTTCCTTCAAATAAACCATACTAAATTAGTTATCATTTAAATCAAAAGGTAAATCCTTACTAGTGATTATATGATTATTATTTTCACTCAGTAGAATCAATTTTTTAAGCATGTTTAGTTCTTCAATATTAACCAAAACAAGCATATATGGGTGTAAAACAGGGAGTATAATTTTTTTATCTTGAATAAATTTATGTTTAGGTATCATTGATTTACATGGATCAAGATTTTTTAAATAGTATGAAAACCTGTAAAAATTTTCTTCTGATAACGTTAAGAATATATTGTTAAATTGAAGATGATACTCTTGACAATCATCACAAAAACCAAAAAAACCGTTTTTATTTGTATTTATAACCACATTGTAAATATAATTATATATAATTAATCTAAATAAGAATAGTAGTTTTTATTTTCAAATATTTTAAGTTGAGTAGAGTTGGCCTTACATCAAGTTTGAGGTAGATTGATATAAGCCCAATACATCAAAATAAACTGAATTGGTATTCTTAACCAGAGTTTCCATGGCTGAATCCCAAGTTGGTTTTCAGGAAATAACATATTTACATGGACTATAAGAAATATTGCAAGAATTGCAATAATTCCCCTAAGAGCATAACTTCTAGATGCAATAAAAAATATTCCAATTCCTAAAGCTATTTCAGCAATGCCACTTAGGTAAATCAGAAAATCATGCGCAGGTAAGAATTTTGGCATTAGGGGTCTATAAAATTGAGTGTTTGTAAAATGAAGCACTCCTAATACCGAATAAATAATACCCATTAAATATAATTGAAATACCATTTGTAAAATTTTTACTCTTGTATCAAATTAACTAAAAAAATGGGGTTTATCTAATTTTATGTTTTTTCAAAAAATGAATAAAAATGGCCAAAAAAGACTCAAAACAGCCAAAAAATTCATTTTTTTGAGCAAAGGATTTTCTTAAAATCTCTTCAATTTCACTTAATCCTAAACAAAATATAGTGAAGAAAGAGGGTTAAAATATTGACTTATAGAATATTGCTTAGATTTAACTAGATATATCTGTTATTTAATTTAAGTAGTCTTTATATATCAGTTTTTCAAGAGAGGTAAACAAGTTATAAGATTCTAAATTATTAAAAGGTGATAAGAAATTCATATATATTATCGCAAATTCATTTTTGAAATCAATAGTAAAGTAATTATTCCAACCACCCCAATATGCTGTACCTATTGGTCTATATTTTGAATTTTGCTCATATGCCCAACCAAGTGTCCAGTTATCATAATTGTCAAAAAAATTATCTTTATTACCACGAGGTCTTGACTCAATATATTTAACATTAACTGGTCTATGAATTTGGTTGAATTTACTCAATTGTTTAGTGTTTAATTTATCAAAAGTTGATTCTTTTATTATTCTCTTTCCATTAGCATTTCCTTTGTTAAGCATACATAATAAAAATTTGGAATAATCTTCAGGAGTTGAAAATAGTCCAACTCCACCACTGAATATTTTTTTGATTTTAAGTTTAGTAAAATCTATATTTTTAAACGTATTTATTCCTGTCCTTTCAGATTTATTTACCATTAAATAGTGTAAGCTATCTGGGACATTAAACCAAGTACTATTCATTTCAAGCGGTCCAGTTATATGTTTTCTGAAATAATCCTCGAGATTCATACCACTTAGTCTTTCGATTAGAATTCCAACCC
>CACLQG010000015.1 GCA_902609035.1 uncultured Bacteroidota bacterium | reverse complement strand
TAGGCCTCGTGATTTTTAAAAACCAATTATGAAAAAGAAAATTAAAAAGTTAAGATTTATTCTTATTCTTATTCCCCTAGGCATTATTATTCGATTTGTAGATCTAAAGGTAACTCGAGATGGATTTTTATCCACCAATTCCGTTGCTGACCATTATCTGTTTATAGCAAGCTTAGTCATAATCGTAATTGGTTTGTTGACAGCGATCTTATATTTTGACAAACAATCCAATTCGTAAAAATTCAAAATGCAGCATTTTAATTTAGAGGACATCAAGGCATTCTCAAAAATCTATCGCCTTAATATGATTAATAGTGTTACAGGTTATAAGTCAGCCAATATGATTGGGACTAAGTCCAATTCAGGGAAAGAAAACGTTGCCATTTTCAGTTCCATTACTCATTTGGGTAGTGATCCTGCACTGCTTCATTTTACACTTCGGCCGAATACCGTTCCCCGTGATACATATAAAAATATTAAAGAAAATAAGGTTTTCACCGTAAACCACGTCTCAAAGCCTCAAATTGAAGAAGCTCATCATACTAGTGCAAAATACGATGAAAATATATCAGAATTTGATCAAACATTATTAGAGCCAGAGTATAAGTTGAATTGGCATGCACCCTTTGTCAAGGGAGCTCCTGTAGCTTTGGGATGTAAGTACTTAAATGAGTATGATATAACAGAAAATGGTTGTATACTTATAATAGCTGCTATAGAACATATTTTTGTGGAGGATGAACTACTCCAAAAAGACGGTTGGGTAAAATTAGAATCGGGAGAAGTTGTAGCCATCAATGGATTGGATGGTTATGTATTACCTCAGCTACAAAAAAGATTGGAATATGCACGGCCCAAGTTAATAAAAGACCACAATAGTTAATGGAATTTTTCAATGAGAATATCATGGAATACGCTGAAAGCTGTTCCCAAGCGGAACCACAGCTCCTAAAAGAACTCTTCCAAGAAACCCATCAAAAAATGTTGCAACCCAGAATGATTAGTGGTCATTTTCAGGGGAGGTTTTTAAGTTTTTTGTCACAATTAATCCAACCCTTTAATATTTTAGAAATTGGAACTTTTACAGGTTATGCCACCCTTTGTATGGCAGAGGGTTTAAAGCAAAATGGAGCCATACACACCATAGAAGTCAATGAGGAACTTTTCAATTTTCATAAAAAGTATTTCGATAAAAGCGTTTACAAAAATCAAATCATTTCGCACATAGGAGACGCCAAAGAAATTATTCCCAATCTAAATTTTAAATTTGATATGGTTTTTATTGATGCCGATAAAGCTAACTACTGTAGCTATTTTGACATTGTATTCCCTAAGTTAAACTCTGGCGGGGTTATCATTGCCGACAATGTATTGTGGAGCGGGAAAGTACTTGAAAAAAACCTGTCTCAGAAAGATACTGAAACCATAGAATTAAAAAAGTTCAATAAAAAAGTTAAAGCAGTTGAAAATGTAGACACATTACTGATTCCAATCAGAGATGGTCTGATGATTTGTCGAAAAAACTAGAGGTCTCTTTTGATAGAATCAGTTAAATCATCAAAATCCTCCTTGACCTTATCCACTTGATTTTTTAATTCTTTACCTACACCTGCCGTTGGGTTGTTAGTCTCAACGGATTTTTGGATTTCTGTTTTGATATCATTGGTCGCATTCCTTACATGAGCAACACCCTTAGCTACTGTTCTGGCAATAGAAGGAATCCTATCGGCACCAAAAACCAGCAGTATTATAAAGAAGGTAAATATGAGTTCAGCACCGCTGATAAAAAGGGACATATTACAATTTTTGACAAATATATACAATGACAACTAACTGATAATAAAACAAAACCTAAAATAAGACTATTGAGATGACTAAATTTAGTACTTAGTTTTTCATATTGGCTTTAAATTGATCGAATTCAGACATTTCCTCTATTTTGGGCCAACTATTGTTCGAAGGATTAATATCAGCGGTTTCCTCGTCAGGATCTAACTTTATGCCAATAATATCCCTATCAGTCACTACTACTTTCTTAACCTCTTTATCATTTTTTCTCCACACTTGAACCGGATACTTAATTCGCTCTTTCGTTCCATCGGCATAAGAGTATTCTACAATCAGTGGCATGACTAAACCACCAGGTTTTTCAAAAGTGATTTCGTAAAAGTTTTTAGGTATTTTAAACCCTGAATTCATAACCGTTGAGTTTGTATCCATAAAAGCTTTTAGGTCTTTAGAATGATCCATAGGACTTCCTACCCTGTAATCGGATTTAAAATCTTGATTGTTATCGGCCATCGTAAAGACAACAGGAGGTAAATCAGCAATAGTCATTCCATAGTTGTCGAGCATCTCCAAAACCTTTTTACTAGGTTCATCGGAGACAAAAAATTGATTGACCCCTTTAACGCCAATGTCAACAAAATCTGTAGTATAGAACCAACCCCTCCAAAACCAGTCCAAATCAACCGCAGATGCATCTTCCATCGTTCTGAAAAAATCCGCAGGGGTAGGATGTTTAAACATCCATCTTTGGGAATAGGTTTTAAATGCATGGTCGAATAAATCTTTTCCCATGACTGTCTCCCTAAGAATATTGAGGGCAGTAGCTGGCTTGCCATATGCATTTGGACCAAGTTGATAAACATTTTCTGGGTTAGACATGATAGGTGATAAAAAACTTTGATCTCCTGACATATAAGTTACAATATCCTTGGGGTCTCCCCTTCTTGAGGGATATTTTTCTAGTCCCTCTATGGATTCGGGATATTTTTTACCAAATTCCTGCTCTGAAAGGTATTGCATAAAAGTATCCAGTCCTTCATCCATCCACCCCCACTGTCTTTCATCAGAATTTACAATCATAGGGAAAAAATTGTGACCAATTTCATGAATAATGACGCTGATCATTCCAAATTTTACACGGTCCGAGTAGGAACCATTCTCGTCAGGCCGCCCATAATTCCAGCATATCATGGGATATTCCATCCCTTGGTTTTTGGCATGTACCGATACTGCCTTGGGATAAGGGTAATCAAAGGTGAAGTGGGAATAGGTTTTTAAAGTTTGAACTACGGCTTTAGTAGAATATTCTTCCCAAAGAGGATTACCCTCCTTGGGATACAGAGAAACTGCCATTACATCATTACCACCCAATTTAACTGCCATCATTTCCCAAATGAACTTTCTTGAGCTGGCAAACGCAAAATCCCTTACATTATTGGCTTTAAATTCCCAAGTATTCTTATTTGAGGAGAATCCTTTTTCTCGCTCCTCAGCTTCTTCTTTAGTAACAATCATAACTGGTTTATCAAATGAAGATTGTGCTTCACGATATCTTTTGTATTCTTGTCTTGATAATACTGCTTTTGGATTTTGCAATTGTCCAGTAGCTTCCACCACATGGTCGGCAGGTACAGTTAATCTTACTATATAGTCACCAAAGTTTAAGGCAAACTCGCCGTTGCCCCAAAACTGATGATTTTGCCATCCCTCTACATCGTTGTAAACTGCCAATCGCGGAAAGAACTGTGCAATAACATAAGCCCTGTTCCCGTCTTTAGGGAAAAACTCATAACCTGAACGAGCACGATTTTCAACATGATTATTGATATTATACCACCACTTGATTGAAAATTTAAATTGTTCTCCGCTTTTGATGGGTTGTGGTAAATCGACCCGCATCATGGTCATATTTATGGTATACTTAAGAGGATTTCCACTGGCGTCTTTTACCCAATCGATATTAAAACCCCCATCAAAAGGTTCTTTAAAATAAGAGTTAACAAATGTTTCAACCCTAAGAATCGGTTCGGCTCCTTCTCCATTTTTTTCAAGTGCAGGAGCATCTTTCTTTCGGATATTCTGATCCAATTGAATCCATAAATAACTCAGTGCATCTGGTGATTTATTGGTGTAAGTAATTTCTTCCTGACCATATAATTTTTGATTTTCATCATCGAGTTCTATATTCATAACATAATCTACCTTTTGCTGATAATAATCCTTACCTGGTGCTCCTGAGGCAGTTCTAAAGCTATTGGGAGTCGCTAACTTGTCTTTTAACTGTTTGAACTTGTTATTATTTGTGTGGCCTAAAGCGGACAGAGAATCTAAATTTGTTTGAGCACTCAAAGAAAATTGCAAAAACAAAAATGAAAAAAATAAAAATTTTAACTTTTTAGTGATCATAGTTTTGTTAATTTAAAATAGTTACTTAGACATTAATTTTAACTTAATATATTAATTCCGAATAACAAAAAAATTTTGTGGGAGTTGAAACTTCGATTTAGAGTAAACTGCCAAAAAACTTTTTCTTTTGGATCCAACTTTTAGATGAATAATGTTTTTCTGATCTGGCAATAAATTGAAGAGCAGGGTGTTTTTTAAACTCAATTCTGAATTTGTTGGAACCTTTTTCAACTCCATATAGGCTATTAAAAGATCGTTTTTATAAACCTTACCAAAAAAATCAAAATCAATTATTTCCCCGTCTGTCATAAAAATTAAATTTTTTTTAAAATAATCCTCTACTAGAATATCAATTTCCTTTTGAGAAACTTCGGGAATCAATTTAACTTTTTCATTTCCCTGATGCTGAAGTGCTGCTTCAAAATCGTCTAAAAAAACTTGTGCAGTTATTTGTAATGTTTTTTCCTCTGCTACAAATTTTATAGAAGTAGTAGAAACGTAAAAGTTATGGCTAGAAACAGCTGACATAATCCAAAGGAAAAATCCCAAAGATGAGTAGATCATTTGTTGTTTAATTTATCATGATAATTTTGGCTCTCCGAAATCAAGTAGTCAATTAATTGAAACTGTTTACCCGTTTTGAGTAACTTTTGAGAGGGAAGATTTTTATCAATATGATTCAAAAATCCTATGACTTGATCGTTTTTTAAACCCAGATCTTTTGTGAAAAATTCATCATTAAATACATAAGTCAGTATTTCACTAGGTTTAATTTTTTGCTTTTCCTTCTCAGATTTATTGCTTACTGCCTTAGCAATTAATTTTGCTATGTTAATGATGTTCAAACCATTTTTTAGTTGTCCTTGCTTAACAATTGTATTTTCAAGTGCAGTCGATTTATCTCTGTTGTAATCATAGCCCTTAAATTCTTCTTCCCTAAGGTCTAGAAATTTTTCAGCATTGTCTGGGGTCACTACAACTTCTTCAAGAGCATTTATTTTTTCATTGACAGTAATAATCAGCCTATTTTTTTTTAGTATTTCTGTTGTTATTTCAACCGTTCTTATCAAATATTGAACGGAAGAAAAGACAACCTGGTCACCTAAGGCAACAGGGATTTCAAAAGCACCTTCACCATCAGTAATGGTATTAAGTTGGGCAGTATTGTTTATTACATTTGCTGCAACCACGTTAATATTCCTGTAAATCAATTGACCTTTGATCGGTTTTCGTACTTGTCCTTGGACCAAAAATGGTAAAAGAAAAAGCAATAATTGCAATTTTTTCATTATTTAAAGATAATAAGCTAATTTGTTCAATTGATTTTAAATATTGTTAAAATTAGTTAATGGTCGTAAACCTTTTTTTAACTAAAATAATTTGATGTAAATTAAAAGATCTAAAATTTAAAATGAAAAAGAATATTAAAACGAAAATGATTTCAGGAGACTATCAATAAAATATTGAATATGAATCGATTAGATTTTATCAATTCGAGTTTGGCTATTTTGGGTTTAACCCATCTTCTATCTTCTAAAAGAATGCATATCGACCCTTATTTACTTATTGGCAAAGGAAATCCAATGCTAGTTGGAAAAAATCACGCATTACTAACCGAGGCACACGAGGCCCTGCAAGAAATGTCCGCTGAGGCCAAAAAAGAAGGGATATCAATCAAAGTGGTCTCCTCCTATCGTTCTTTTGAGAGACAAAAAAGCATTTGGAACAGGAAGTTTTCAAAATTCAAAAGTGAGGGAATGAACGATGCCCAAGCTATAGCAAAAATAATTGAATACTCAACATTACCGGGAACGTCAAGACATCATTGGGGAACAGAGATTGATATTATTGATGCATTCCATCAGCAAGAGGGAGATGTTTTACTTCCTCAAAAGTTCCACGACAATGGCCCAAACAATGGTCTAAGAGAGTGGATGGAGATCAACGCTAAAAACTATGGTTTTTTTCTCCCTTATACCCTAGATGTAAATAGATCCGGTTTCAAATATGAACCATGGCACTATAGTTTTGCACCACTCTCAAAATACATGTTGAAAAGTTATTTGGAATTGGATCACCAAGCTTTGATAATATCTAAGGATTTAAAAGGGGGAGGTTTATTGAACCATGAATTTTTTGAAAATTACATCCAAAGTCATGTAATGGGGGTTAATCCTTCGCTGAAATAGTTTATCTAACAAAAACCGGAGCAAAAGGGGATTGCGTATGTTCCTCACTGAAAGTATAACCTCCGTAATCAAATCCTAAAAGGGTCTCTGCAGTCACATTTTCATTATCCAACATATATCGTACCATCATTCCTCTAGCTTTTTTGGCATAAAAGGATATCATTTTTAAGGTTCCATTTTTAAAATCCTTGAATTGAGGAGTAATTACCTCTGTTTTGAGCGCCTTAACATCTATTGATGAAAAATATTCATTACTTGCCAAATTAACAAAAAGTTCATTTTCCTCCAATTCTTCATTGATAAAACTGGTGATTTTTAGTTTCCAAAAATCGTATAAATTCTTTTTTGTGTTAACTGGAAATTTTGTGCCCATCTCCAATCTATATGGTTGAATCAAATCCAATGGTTTTAAAACACCATAAAGACCAGATAAAATCCTTAGACTTTTTTGGAGAACTTTTATTTTTTCAATTGGAAGAGTGTAGATGTCCAATCCTGTATATACATCACCATCAAAAGTATACACGGCAGGAGTTGCATTTTCTTTATTAAATGGAGTTTTGAAATTTTGATTTCTTTCCCAGTTAAGGTTACCAAGTTTATCAGAAATTTTCAAGAGCTGTGAGAGCTCATAGGAAGATTTATCTTTCAATAGTTTATTAATTGTAATGGCCTCCTTGAGAAAAAAGGGATTCGAATTTTGCTCGGTGGGAAAATTGGATCCAAAGTTGAGAGATTTTGCCGGCGAGATTACCATTTTCATACTTGACTTTTTTGCAAATTTATAAGGAATTCAAATAAAAACCAATTCAAAAGAATTGTATGGCTTAATAAAAAAATCAGAATTGCCTATGCTGGGCGTAATGTCTCCATTTATCAATCGTGACTTTCATGTCTTCTGGGATGGGTGCTTCGAAATACATCCATTTTTTTTGAGCGGGGTGTTCAAAACCTAGCGTTTGGGCATGAAGGGCTTGACGAGGCAAATGGGTAAAACAGTTTTGAACAAATTGTTTATACTTAGTAAAGGTTGTTCCCTTCAAAATGGCATCGCCACCATATCGAGCATCATTAAATAAAGTATGACCTATAAATTTCATATGAGTACGGATTTGATGGGTCCTACCGGTTTCCAAACTACATTCAATTAAGGTAACATATCCCAATCTTTCAATGATTTTATAATGTGTTATTGCCATTTTCCCGGAATCACCTTTAGGATAAACCGTCATTTGAAGTCTATTATTAGGATGTCTTCCTACATGAGCCTCTATTGTTCCCTCATTTTCCTTGAAATCCCCCCAAACCAATGCTTTATATTTTCTCGTGGAAGTTTTATCATGGAATTGTTTTGCCAAATTAACCATGGATTGTTGAGTTTTGGCGACAACTAATAGACCACTGGTGTCTTTATCAATACGGTGGACCAAGCCCGGTCGGTAACTCGAATTTAAAGGAAGTTTTTCAAAATGATAGAGTAGTCCATTGATTAATGTTCCTGAATAATTTCCATGTCCTGGGTGAACCACCATCCCCGCTTTTTTATTTACAACTATCAATTCATCGTCTTCAAAAACGATGTCCAAACTCATTTTCTCTGGCGTCAATAAATTTTCAAATGCAGGATATGAAAATACGACTTTCACTTTATCTCCTCCTTTTACTTTATAATTGGATTTTACAGTACTTTCGTTTACCTGAATGGCACCCAATTTAGCTGCTTGCTGAATCTTATTCCGAGTTGCATTTTCAATCCGATTCATAAGGAACTTATCTACACGCAAAGGTTCTTGGCCTGGGTCGGCTTGGAATGCATAATGCTCATACAATTGCCCGTCAGGTACTTCGTTGTCAGTTAGATTCATGATTACTTTTTCCATTACCTAATACCAAGTCTATTTTCGAAGTTTTTCGTAATAATATTCCAGGTTCAATAGGCTCGCCCTCGTATCGTACTTCCAAAACCATATTCTTTCCGATATTGTTCTCATATGTAATTTCTCCTATGGAAAACCCAACAGAAATCAATTTTACCTCTGCATTTCTTCGGGTAATTTGAACAACATTAGGGACACTGATTCTTTTGTACCCTGAAGGATTTAAAGTAACATAAATTTTACGATTTTTCTTTACCAATTTACCAGGGCCCGGCAAATGTTCAATTACACTCAACGGAGGAAGAATTGGGGTAAACTTTGAAGAGTCTATAATTTCGAATCTTAAATTTTTATCCGAAATAATTTGAGGTAAATTAATTAAGGAGATACCCTTTAAATTTGGGACTTTTTGATGATTATTATGGAAGGTAAAATACTTTAAAAAAGTTAAACTAAGATAAACAATCAGAATACTCACCAAAAGTGCAAGTAACAATTGTATAAATAATGATTTACTATAAAGGAATCTAAAGAAATTCATCGTGATTAAACTTTTCAAAGATAATAAATCATTGCGCTTAGTGATTAATTTTAAATGCAATACCTTTATTAAAAATCTTTTTAATGAGTAAGAAAGTGGTTGGTATTGCAATGGGAGGATACTCGTCAGAACGAGAAATTTCAATTGAAAGTGGCGATACTGTCTTCAATAATTTACTTCAATCTCCATGGAGTTGCTTTAAAATTATTATAGACAAAAAATATTGGAATGTGGTTGATTCAGAAGATAATAAATACCCATTAAATCTTTACAATTTGACCTTTCAAAGATATAACAAGATTATTCAATTTGATGTAGTTTTCAATGCTGTCCATGGGGCCCCTGGTGAAGATGGTGAATTGGCGGAGCTTTTGGAGCGACTTAAAATTCCCCATACGAGCTGCGATAAGACAATTGCTGCTCTGACTTTTAATAAGCGAGATTGCCTTAAAAAAGTTAGAGAATGGAATATTCCCGTAGCCAAGTCATTAACTTATAACGCTGGAAATGTAATAGATATTTATGCCATTGAAGAGAAATTGGGACTGCCTTGTTTTGTAAAGCCCAATCGTTCTGGGAGCAGTTACGGTATCGTCAAAGTGTATAAAAAGGATTCCATTGAAAATGCTATAAAAACAGCTTTGAAAGAGGATGATCAATTAATCATAGAATCTGAGTTGATAGGTATGGAAATATCAGTAGGTGCCTATTTATTGGAGGGCGAGATTATTGTTCTTCCCATCACTGAGATCATTTCAGAAAATGATTTTTTTGATTATGACGCCAAATATAATGGTAAATCACAAGAAATTACTCCTGCCCGAATGGATGAGACAACCTTCAAAAAAGTAAACTTAATGGTTAAAAAAATTTACAGCAAATTGAATTTGAAAGGGGTTTGTAGAAGTGAATTTATAATTGTTGATGGTACCCCTCACCTTCTAGAAATCAATACGATTCCAGGTATGACCTCTGCCAGTTTGATTCCGCAGCAAGTAAAAGCCGCGGGAATTGAATTGGGCAATTTTTTCGAATCTTTACTCTCAGAGGGAATAAAAAAACCTGTAATTTAGAAATATGAAACGTGCAGTTTTTCCAGGTTCCTTTGATCCTATCACGCTGGGTCACATGGATATTATAAAACGAAGTATTCCTCTTTTCGATGAGATCTTTATTGGGGTAGGAAACAACTTCGAAAAAAAATATATGTTTTCCATGGAAAAAAGAATGGCTTTTGTCGAAGAGGCTTTTTCGGAAATTGAAACCATTTCGGTTAAGAAATACCATGGGTTGACAATTGAATTTTGTAAGAATATTGATGCTAATTTTATCATCAGAGGGATAAGAAACCCTGCCGATTTTGAATTCGAAAAGGCCATTGCTCTCACAAACAGAAAATTGTCTAGTTTAGAAACAGTTTTTTTACTTGCCGCAGCAGAGACCTCATACATAAGTAGTAGTGTAGTTAGAGAAATAATTTTAAATAATGGGGATTACAATCAACTTGTGCCCAGTAGTGTGAGAATATAAATCACAACAATTCTACATCCTCTAAAAGCAACTTTATGTTTTCGTAGGCATTTTCCATCAAAATGGGTACCTCCTTTTTGTCTTTCCATTCTGCCAGGGCAATCCCCTCCTCAATCTGTGGTATTAAATTTCCATTGTAAGAGGTATTCATCAAATACCATAATGTTTTTTTTAGTTTGTAATTCCCATTTCTGGAAAAAATATGAAATGTTTGGTTGAGATTCTCTTTGACAGTGAGGTCTTTTACTCCCGTTTCTTCAATTACCTCTCTTATCGCTCCATCAATAATAAGTTCTTTTTTCTCGATTTTACCTTTTGGTAAGTCCCACTTGTTGTTTCTGTATATAAATAAAAACTTACCGTTTTTATGTTTCACAAGTCCTCCTGCAGCCTCCACCAATGGAAAGATTTTAAAAATATGCTTCCATAGTTTTTCTATTTTTGCATGATACAGATATATACCTTCTATTTTTTTTGATTTTAAGGCAGATATGATCTGTTTCTGGTTGATATACTTAACATAAAATAATGGGTTTTTATCACTATGATCTAGGATATTCGTAGTTAGAAAAACACATTTTCTATTGAAAAAAACTTTATACATTTGTGTATGATATACGATAAAAATACGGCAAAAATGACCGCAAAATCATTATTACAAATTAATGCAATAAAATTAAATCCCAAAAAACCCTTCATTTGGTCAAATGGTTGGAAATCGCCGATTTATTGTGACAACAGAATTGCCCTCTCTTTTCCAGAAATAAGAAGTTTTTTAGCACATGAAATTGCTGGCCAAGCCCAAAAAATTTATGGTAATGATTATGTCATTGCAGGGGTTGCCACTGGAGCTATAGGAATAGGCATATTGGCAGCTGAGGTTCTCAAAACACCTTTTATTTATGTAAGACCAAAACCCAAATCACATGGCAGACAAAATCAAATTGAGGGTCAACTGGAGCCTAATAAAAAAGTTTTGGTCATTGAGGATTTAATCTCCACAGGGAAAAGCAGCATTAATGCTGTGAAAGCTCTAAGGAAAGAGGGAGTTGAAATTTTGGGAATTTTGGGGCTTTTTGATTATGGATTTGATATCGCAGTTGAAAATTTTAAAAAAGAGAATATTAAATTACACACGCTCAGTGATTACCATCATCTGATTAATGAGGCTGAAAAATCTAATTTTATAAAACCTGAGGACATTACCTTACTAAACTTCTGGAGGATTTGTCCTTATGAGTGGCAGCCAAGTTAAAATATCATTTCAATAGCACCATGGGGGTAGCTAAGTATCTCGCCAGAGGTTTTTTGGACTTCCAATAAACCGTTTCCTGTGACTCCCAATACTTTCCCTTCAAACATACCTTTTTGGTCTCTGAAAAATAAAACTCTTCCTTTTTGAAAAAGCATTTTTTCGTATTGACTCAATAATCCAGATTTGTCATTATTAGAAAGCTTTTCCAGATAGTTATGTGAAAATTTTAATATTCTGTCCAATACAGGACCTAAATCGAACTCTGTTCCTGTTTTCAAAAAAATAGAACTTGCAACTGGAAGGCCTTTAAAATTAGTTTGATTAACATTGATACCGACACCAATAATTGAACCAGCTATTTGGTTTCCTTTGATCATGTTTTCAATCAAAACCCCACCTATTTTATTGTTACCTGACAAAATGTCGTTTGGCCATTTTATTGCAAGGTCAATATTAGCAATTTCCTCCAAGGCATGGATTACAGCAAGAGTAATGGCACAATTAATTAGAAAAGATTTTTTGACCGATAGATTAGGAAAGTACTTAAATAAGCTGAAAGTTAGATTTTTTAGTGGTTCAGATTGCCAAGTCCTATCCCTTTGTCCTCTTCCCTTGGTTTGATCCGCTACCCATATTACGTCTCCATCATAGCAATCCCCTGATAAAAACTTATCCTTCAACCAATCGTTTGAAGAGGCTGTGGCATCAAGTTTGATAATATTGAAATAGCTCATGTATTAGAATGATATGAATGTAAAAAGTAATAAATTTGTGTAAAATTAGAATTTTTTAATGTCAAAACAGAAGTCCACTGAAGATGCTCTAATTTCCAACATCATTTCTGGCATCGAAAATGTTAAGGGATTAGATGTTAATCTTTTGGATCTAAGAGACATTGAAAACACAGTTTGCAGCTATTTTGTGGTTTGTACTGGCAGTTCGAATACCCACGTCAATGCCATTGTCAGTTCAGTTCAAAAAACTGTGGGCAAGGAACTTAAGGAAAAACCTTTTCACACAGAAGGAATAGATAATTCTGAGTGGGTTTTGATCGACTATGTCAACATCGTGGTTCATGTTTTTCAAAGGCAAATTAGAGAATATTACAACATAGAAGGACTTTGGGGAGATGCAAAAACCACAAAAATTGCTTCGAATTATTAACAGAATATGAAAGAAGAAAAAAATAATAAAATTAAGTTCAACCCATATTGGGTTTATGCAGTAATTATTACCATACTTTTGGGGATGAGTATGTTTGGCGGAAATAGTAATTGGCAAAGCACAAGCAAGACAAATATTTCAGATTTTGAACGATATCTAAATGAGGGTGATGTTCAAGAAATTATTGTTGTAAATCAAAAACTTGCCAAAGTAACACTCAATAGTTATGGTTTAGAAAAAAGCGTACATAAAAACCTTAAAACAAAAAATCTAATTGGTCAAGAGAATACTGGTGGTCCACACTATGAATTTGAAGTAGGAAATCTCGAGCTTTTTCAAAGAAAGTTGGAACAAGCTGAAGACAAAGGAATAGATTTTAGATATGAATTCATGACTGTAGAAAATCGTTGGATGGATGTTATCCTTGGATTTTTACCAATAATAATAATAATTGGTGTTTGGATTTTTCTAATGAGAAGAATGTCAGGTGGAGGAGCTGGTGGTCCAGGTGGTCAGATTTTTAATATTGGAAAATCTAAAGCAAAGCTTTTTGATCAGAATACAGAAGTAAAAACAACTTTTAAAGATGTTGCTGGTTTAGAGGGAGCAAAAGAGGAGATTCAAGAAATTGTTGATTTTTTAAAAAATCCAAATAAATATACCGTACTCGGAGGTAAAATTCCAAAAGGTGCGCTATTGGTAGGTTCACCAGGTACTGGTAAAACTCTGTTGGCAAAAGCAGTCGCTGGTGAGGCTAAAGTTCCTTTCTTCTCTCTTTCAGGTTCTGATTTTGTTGAAATGTTTGTTGGTGTTGGAGCTTCAAGAGTTAGAGACTTATTCAAACAGGCTAAAGACAAATCTCCTTCAATAATCTTTATTGATGAAATTGATGCTATTGGACGCGCAAGAGGGAAAAACAACTTTACAGGATCCAATGATGAACGTGAGAATACATTAAATCAATTACTGACCGAAATGGATGGTTTTGGTACTGATACGAATGTAATCGTATTAGCCGCAACTAATCGTGCTGATGTTTTAGACAAAGCCCTCATGCGGGCAGGTCGTTTCGACCGACAAATCTATGTTGATTTACCTGATTTAAATGAGAGACTCGAAATTTTTAAAGTTCACCTAAAACCATTGAAGACAGGCAAAGCTCTTGACGTTGAGTTTTTGGCCAAACAGACCCCTGGGTTTTCTGGTGCTGATATCGCAAATGTTTGTAACGAATCTGCACTAATAGCCGCGCGAAAAAATAAAAAATCTGTTGGAAAACAAGACTTCTTAGATGCAGTTGATCGAATTATAGGAGGACTTGAAAAGAAAAATAAAATCGTTACTCTTGATGAAAAGAAAACCATTGCATTTCACGAAGCAGGACATGCCATTGTAAGTTGGTTGTTGGAGCATGCTGCTCCCTTAGTGAAAGTAACCATTGTTCCTAGAGGTCAATCTCTTGGTGCAGCTTGGTATCTTCCAGAAGAGCGTATGATTGTAAGAACAGAACAAATGTTGGATGAAATGTGCGCAGCATTGGGAGGTAGAGCAGCAGAAAAAATCATGTTTGATCAAATCTCTACGGGTGCCCTAAGTGATCTAGAAAAAGTGACCCGACAAGCCCGTGCAATGGTATCTGTTTATGGACTCAATGATACCCTAGGAAATATTACTTACCACGATTCTACAGGACAAATGGAAAATAGTTTTACTAAACCATATTCTGAGAAAACAGCTCAGGTAATCGACAAAGAAATATCTGATATTATTGAACTTCAATATAAAAGAGCTTGCAATCTATTGAAAAAAAATAAAAATAAACTAATGCAACTTGCTGAAAGGTTATTAGAAAAAGAAGTGATTTTTAAGGATGACCTCTTTAATATACTTGGCGAAAGACCGTTTGATGTCAAACCTGATAAAAAAGATGGTACTGAAGACGGTACAGAGGGGGTGCAGGTAGCAGTTAATTAATCAGTTGTGGGTATCTGGAACAAATTGTTCGGTCAAAAAATAAAAAGCCCAGGTGAGGAGGATAGTAGCCCTTATCTTCCTGAAAAAAAAAATGACATTGAAATTGAATTTGCTGAAAAATTCACCTTAAAAGGAGGAAAATTTATTTTTAGTGAAGATTCAAAATCTACTGATGAATTTTTCAGACTAATAATGGAAGAAAATCAATGGAATCCTAATGAAGTTCTTTGTTTTGACCGCCAGCTATCAGAAAGATTTGGATTGGAACATTCCAAAAATCATTTTAACCCCAAACATTTCAAGGCCTTATTAATAGCTTGCGAATATTTGATTGCTAATAAGGGTACCATTCTAATATGTCACCACCAACTCAAAGATTATAAGCTCAAATCATTACCAGATTTTTTTGTGGTTTTTTCGGGATTAAACAACTTCGTAAACGATGTAAGCGAGGGGATGACAGAACTGAAAAAGAAGTATACTGATCAACACCCCACCAATATCACCACGCTAAATGTAAAGAATTCTGAAGATGAAAACGATTTTTTATCCTATGGGAACAGTGCGAAAAACCTATATTTAGTTCTTCAAGATCATTAAATAATGAAAGAGCTTTACGTTAGGGGAATTTCAGGGCTGTCCTATGCAGCCTTGATTACAGGCTCTTTATTATACAATCATCTAGCTTTTACCATTGTAATCCTTGTCTTTACTGGTCTTGCTATGTTTGAATTTCAACGTTTGATTAATCACAAAAGCTATATGCCCATTGCGCTCATTATACTTTTATTCTATAACTTTTACCAATCAAAAATCAATACCCCAGAACTATTATATCCTTTGGCTAGTGTTTTTATTGCACATAGTTTTTTGAACTACTGGCTTTATAGCAAAAAATCGATTCAGTTGGGATACATGTCCAAAACATTACTAACTCTTTTTTATCTGGGTTTAGGATGTTTTTTTATTTTAGCTATAGGGGGAAATAAAGATCAGTATGAACCCAAAAATATTTTGTTATTTTTTGTGATGATATGGACCAACAACTCCTTTGCGTATCTAGTTGGAAAGAAAGTGGGTAAAAAACCTCTTTTCACAAGTATATCCCCAAACAAAACATGGGAAGGTTTTTATGGAGGACTTGGATTCTCAATAATTGTTGCCTATTTCTTTTGGCAATTTTATTCAGAATTTTCAATAGGTTTTTATATGATTATTGCGTTAATCATATCCGTTTTATCTACAATAGGAGATTTGATTCAATCAAGATTCAAACGTTATGCAAATGTCAAAGATAGTGGTGCGCTTATTCCTGGTCACGGTGGTTTTTTTGATCGAATGGATAGCGCTATTTTTGTTTCACCTTGGTTTTACTTATTACTTAATTTAAAAGAATATGTTTCATAAGGAAGGATTTAAAATTATCGTTAATACTTTTTTACTATGCTCAGCCATTGCTTTGTCGGCTGAATATTGGGTTGATAGTTTTTGGATTCAAAAATCAGTTCAAGTCGGGAGCCTAATAATATTGCTTTTGGTGCTTCAGTTTTTTAGAAACCCAAAAAGAGTAACTACACTAAATGGAAATCATGTAATATCACCTGTTGATGGCAAAGTGGTGGTTATAGAAGAAGTTTTCGAAAAGGAGTTTTTTAAAGATAAGCGTTTGCAAGTATCAATTTTTATGTCTCCCCTAAATGTCCATGTTACCCGTTATGTGATTAGCGGATCAGTAGCTTTTAGTAAATATCATCCAGGTAAATACTTGGTAGCCTGGCACCCCAAATCCTCGGAATTAAATGAAAGAACGACCGTTGTCTTGGAAAATGAAAATTTAGGGAAAATCCTTTACCGACAAATTGCTGGAGCAATAGCAAGACGAATCGTAAACTATGCCAAAGTTGGAGACAGGGTAATACAAGGTTCTGATGCTGGCTTCATCAAATTCGGTTCTAGGGTAGATGTTTTTCTTCCCTTAGGAACAAAAATTAATGTACAAAAAGATCAAACAGTAAAAGGTGGAGTAGATTGTATAGCCGAAATCTAATCATAACTGACTTAAACTTTTCTCCAATAGTGTTATTTTTTCATGCGCATCAGCAGCCTTTTTTCGCTCTAAGTCAATTATATTTTCAGGTGCATTGGAAACAAAACTTTCATTGGACAGTTTTTTCTCAACTGATTTAAGAAAACCTCGAGCATAATCTAATTCTTGTGTGAGTTTTTTTCGCTTCTTCTCAGGATCCTCTGCTTCGTTTATGGGAATAAAAAACTCTGTTTTAGCTACTCTAAATGATCCTAATATTTGATTATCATCTTGCGCCCTATTGAGAACAGATTCTAGTTGGCCTAATTTTTGAATTACATCTGAGTAGGGAATTTGAGCCTCAGAAATCAAAGTCAATTGTTCTTTAAATCCAATATTTTTTTCTTTCCTGAAGTTTCTTACACCTGCCACGATTTGTTTGACCAGTTCAAAATCTTTAATGCGGTTTAGATCTACAGGCAGGGCTTTTGGCCAGTCAGAAACAATAAGAGCTTCTATTGTCTCTCGATTATTAATGAAGTGCCATAGTTCTTCAGTAAGAAAGGGCATAAAAGGGTGCAATAGTCGAAGATTATCCTCATATAAGGCTTTTACCTCTATTAGGGTGTATTTGTCAATATGGTCTCCATAATTGGGTTTGACCATTTCCAAAAACCAAGAACAAAAATCATCCCAAATCAATTTGTATAAGGTCATCAAAGCATCGGATATTCTATACTTATCGTACAGATCGTCAATGCTTTTCAGGACTTGATTAAATCTATTTTTATACCATTGAATGGCGGCCTTATTTAAAGGCGACATTTCACTCTTTTCATTGATTTCCCAACCCTCGACTAACCTATAGGCGTTCCAGATTTTATTTGCAAATTTTTTACCTTGTTTACAAAGACTTTCATCAAATAGTAAATCATTTCCAGCGGAAGAACTTAGCATTAAGCCTACCCTTACGGCATCGGCTCCGTATTTATCAATCAAACCAATTGGATCGGGAGAGTTACCTAATTGTTTGGACATCTTCCTACCTTGCTTATCTCTTACTAGCCCTGTTAGATAAACATTTGAAAAGGGTCTTTGGTCTCGCAGTTCATATCCCGATATAACCATACGTGCTACCCAAAAAAAAAGAATATCGGGGCCAGTAATCAAATCTTGTGTGGGGTAATAATAATTTATTTCAGGATTGTCAGGGTCCAATACTCCATTAAAGACGGAAATAGGCCAAAGCCACGATGAGAACCAAGTATCTAAAACATCTTCATCTTGTCGTAAATCTGCAAAATCTAATGAATTATTGCCAGAAGCCTCTTTGGCTAACTCAAGGGCAGTATTCTTGTCTTTGGCAACGACAAACTGGGATTTGTCCTTTCCATAATAATAGGCTGGTATTTGCTGCCCCCACCACAACTGTCTGGAGATATTCCAATCCCGTATGTTCTCCATCCAGTGGCGGAAGGTGTTTTTAAACTTTTCTGGGACTAAACGAATATCCTTATTTTCAAGTACTGATACGATAGCAGGTTTTGCTAAACCTTCCATTCTGAGGAACCATTGATCAGAAAGTCGCGGTTCTATTACTGCTTTGGTACGTTCGGAAGTTCCCACCTTATGTCGGTGATTTTCTTTTTTAACTAATTCACCCGATGCCATAAGTACTTCAGCTATTTTTTTTCTCGCAACAAAACGATCCAAACCTTCGAATTCTAAACCATGGTGATTTAAAGAAGCGTCTTCATTGAAAATATTAATTACCTCTAATTCATGTTTTTCCCCTAGGGCTTTATCATTGATATCGTGCGCTGGAGTGACTTTTAGACAGCCTGTACCAAATTCTATATCTACATATTCATCTTCAATGATTGGTATTTTACGATGAGCTATAGGTACAATTAATTGTTTGCCTTTGAGGTGCGTATATCTTTCATCATTTGGATGAATACAAACAGCGGTATCTCCTAAAAGGGTCTCAGGACGAGTTGTGGCAATGACTACTTTTTCATCACTATCCACAACGGAATAAGTAATATGATACAATTGACCTTCACGCTCTTCATAAATTACCTCCTCGTCGGAAAGTGTAGTTTTGGCCTCAGGATCCCAATTGACCATGCGATAACCTCTGTAAATAAGCCCTTTATTGAATAGGTTTATAAAAGTTTCAATGACGGAAGCGGACATTTCCTCATCTAAGGTAAATTTAGTTCGCTTCCAATCACACGAGCAACCCAATTTTTTAAGTTGATCCAAGATTACACCTCCATACTCATGGGTCCAATTCCAAGCGTGTTCTAAAAAAGCTTCACGACTCAAACTCGACTTTTCAATACCCTGTTCTTTAAGTCTCGCAACAACTTTGGCCTCAGTAGCAATTGAGGCGTGATCCGTGCCTGGAACCCAACATGCATTGTAGCCCCGCATCCTCGCTCGCCTTATGATAATATCCTGTAAGGTGTTATTGAGCATATGACCCATATGTAAAATACCAGTCACATTAGGAGGAGGTATTACAATAGTGTAGGGTTCCCTATCGTCTGGAGTAGAAGAAAAAAAATCTTTTTCCATCCAATAGGTATACCACTTGTCTTCGACTTTTTGAGAAATAAACTTTGATGGAATCTGCATGAATAAAGATATGTCTTTGAAATGCTAGACAAAAGTAATAACACTTTTGAGATTATAAAAACCCTATCTATTTTGGTTTTCTTTTTAAAGTTGTAAATTTATGGAATACTACTATAGCTAATGAAAAAAGCAATATTTTTTATTTTATTGATTTCTGCACCATTTGCACTAACTTCTCAAACATCTGGTCCAATAATTAGTTTTGATATGGACACCATCGATTATGGGGATATTACCAAAGGGAGTAATGGTGTTAGAACTTTTGTTTTTAAAAATACTGGTGATGCTCCTTTAGAGATTCAGGGAGTTAGATCAAGTTGTGGTTGTACCATTCCAAAAAAACCTGAAGCTCCCATCGAGCCTGGAAAAAAAGGTGAAATAACAGTTAGATATGACACTAACCGTATTGGGATATTCAGAAAAACGATTACTGTAAACACTAACGTTGCCTCTGCTGCAATAATTGCTCTTAAAATAAAAGGAAACGTTATAGCGAAGTAAACCAACACATTTTTTTACAAAAGACCTTATTAACAATTTGCAACCATCAGTTGAAAATGAGCTCTTTTTTTTGAATATTTGCAATCACAAATTTTAAAATGCCAAAAATTTCTAAAAAGGGGCAAGAACTGCCTTCATCTCCTATAAGAAAACTTGTATCTCATGCCGATGAGGCTAAATCTCGCGGGTTAGAAGTATTGCATCTTAATATTGGCCAACCAGATATTGGGGCTCCCAGGGAGGCCATGGAAGTGGTAAGGAATCAAAATTTAAAACTTCTTCCCTACGGATCATCACAAGGAGCTTTATCTTACCGAACCAAATTATGTCAATATTACGATCGTCATAGTATATCAGTAGAACCCGACGATATTATAGTAACAACGGGAGCTAGCGAAGCATTATCATTTACACTCAATGTAATTTGTGATGCTGGGGATGAAATTATTATCCCTGAGCCCTTTTATGCCAACTACAATGGATTTGCTGCTGCTGCAAGCATCCAAGTAGTTCCAGTGGTTTCTCATTTTGATACTCAATTCGAGTTACCACCAATGGAAAAATTAAGAGAAAGTGTTACCCATAAAACCAGAGCGATTCTGATTTGTAACCCTAGCAATCCTACTGGTTATTTATATTCCAAAAGGGAGATCAAAGATTTGATAGATCTTGCTGTAGCAAGCAACATTTTTATAATTGTTGACGAGGTATATCGAGAGTTCATCTATACTGACGATTCTCATTATTCCGTTTTAAACTCAAAAAAAGGCAGTCAAAATGCGGTAATGATAGATTCGGTCTCTAAACGCTACAGTCTTTGTGGTGCAAGGGTAGGTTGTATGATTTCCAAAAATAAGGAGTTAATGGCCACAGCCCTAAAGTTTGCACATCTTCGGCTGTCTCCTCCAACACTGGCCCTTATGGCGAGCGAGGCTGCGATTACAGCCTCTAAATCTTATTTGGATAATGTGAAGAATGAGTACGAAAAAAGGAAAAATATAACGATCGCTGCTTTAGAAAAAATAGAGGGTGTAGAGGTTTCCAATCCAAAAGGTGCTTTTTACTGCATAGCCAAACTCCCAGTAGACAATGCGGAAGATTTTTCAAAATTTTTACTTACCGATTTTAATGATCACGGTCAAACGGTAATGCTGGCTCCTGCCGCGGGTTTTTATTCCTCACCAGAATTAGGGAAAGATCAAGTTCGATTGGCTTTTGTCCTGGAAAGTGGTAAACTCAAACGTGCGGCCGAGATTTTAGAAAAAGCATTGCAGGTATTCAATAATTCTTAAGCATTTTCTATATTATGGTATGGTTTTGAATTTCCAAAAAAATATTTCATTACTCTCATACAATACATTTGGGATAAATGTAAAATCAAAAAAATTTATTGGTATTGAAAACACAGCAGAATTGATTGAAGTTTTAAATCAAAATAAAGAACAAAAACTGTTGATTTTGGGTGGAGGAAGCAATCTTTTACTTACGCAAGATTTTGATGGTCTGGTAATCAGAATGCAAAACCGTGGAGTGGAAATCGTCCAAGAGAATAATCAATCGGCCATCGTTAAAGTAGCAGCAGGTGAAAACTGGCATGATTTTGTAATGTGGTGTTTAGAAAAAAATCTAGGTGGAGTTGAGAATCTGGCTTTGATTCCTGGTAGTGTAGGAGCTGCTCCTATTCAAAATATTGGGGCCTATGGTGTTGAATTGGAGGATATTTTTGAAAGTTGTGAAGCTATTTATTTAAATAATAATGAAATCAAAATCTTTACCAAAAGTGATTGTGAATTTGGCTATAGAAATTCTATTTTTAGAAACAAACTCAAGGGAAAATGTATTATTTGCTCGGTTAATTTAAGACTTAAGAAACCACCCCATAATATAAATACCTCTTACAGAGGTCTGTCTGAAAAACTAAAGAATGACCATATTAGTATCCAAAGTATTGCTCAAGCAGTGATGGAAATAAGATCAGTTAAATTACCCAATCCCAGTCAAATTGGAAATAGTGGTAGTTTTTTTAAAAACCCTGTTTTGTGTGAAAAACAATTTAAGACACTGCAAGATCAATTTCCTGAAATACCCTATTATCTAGATCAAGATGGGAAAATTAAAATTCCCGCTGCATGGTTGATTGATTATCTTGGGTATAAAGGATATCGTAAAAAGGATGCTGGTGTTCATAAAAATCAAGCCTTGGTTTTGGTAAACTATGGTAACGCCTCTGGAGTAGAAATTAAAAAATTGGCACTAGAAATTAAAGGGAAAGTTTTAGAAAATTTTGGTATTGACTTGGAGTTTGAAGTCAATATCTTGTAATCCTAATCTCTGTTTTTTGAATCAATGATAATGGTAACAGGTCCGTCATTCAGTAGGCTGACTTCCATGTCTAAACCAAATACGCCCTTGGCCACATTGCTTCCAAGTTTTTCCTGTGCCAAATGCACAAATTGTTCATATAATGGAATTGCAATTTCATGTTTGGCCGCTCGAATGAAGGATGGTCGGTTGCCCTTTTTAGTAGCTGCCATTAACGTAAACTGACTGATGACCATCAATCCTCCTTTTACATCCAGTAAAGAGTAGTTCATCTTATTTAGATCATCATTAAATATCCTCAAGTTTAGGAGTTTATTAACCAACCATTCCAGATCGGATTGATCATCTTCATTTTCAATTCCCAGGAGCACCATTAGTCCATTGTTAATAGAACCAACTATATTTCCCTCTACCATTACTTCAGCTTTACTGACCCTCTGTATTACGATTCTCATAGCTTAACGGTAGAAAGCGTAATCTTCCAACAATTGTAAATAAGACTTGTATCTACTTTCAGCAATTTCATGATTCTCTAAAGCTGTTTTTACCGCACAATGAGGCTCACTGGTATGCATGCAGTTTTTGAACTTACAATCTTTTCTCAAAACAGAAAATTCATTAAAATATCCAGATAATTCCTCTCGTTCAATATCTACTACCCCAAAACCTTTGATGCCGGGGGTATCAATTATTTTAGCTCCTGTCTTTAAGTCAAACATTTCGGCAAAAGTGGTAGTGTGTTGTCCTTGATCGTGCTGTGATGAAATGTCTCCAGTTTTTAAATCTAGTTCCGGAGATAGCGTATTGACTAAAGTGGACTTTCCCACACCACTATGACCCGAAAACATAGTCACTTTTTGAATCATTTTTTCTTTAATAACTCCCAAGGTGTTTTGATCATTAGCTACAACTTCGAAGCAAGTATATCCTATTTTCTCATAAATTGATTTTAAAGCCCTCACTTCATCCAATTCTTCTGAGGTATATATATCAATTTTATTAAAAATTAATACTGCATTGATTTCATATGCTTTTGCAGTCACCAAAAAACGGTCTATAAAAGTTGGGAAAGTAACTGGAGCCTTTAGAGTAATCATCAAAAAAACTTGGTCAATATTGGAAGCAATGATGTGGATCTGTTTGGAGAGATTGACTGATTTTCTAACGATGTAATTTTGGCGTGGTTCGATTTCGTTAATCACGCCAATGCTTCGCTCCTCGTTGGGTTCAATTTTGAAAAAAACCTTATCTCCTACCACCACTGGATTTGTGCTTTTAATCCCTTGGATTCGGAATTTTCCAATGATCCTGCAATCGTAAAATCCACCTTCAGATTTAACACGATAAATGCTTCCTTTAGAACAATAAACAATCCCTTTTTTTATCATCAGTACAAAGAAACAACATTTATTTTTTTTCACTCCTTCCTCAAATTACAAGCAGGGGGAATTATTATCTTTGTTAAAAATTTTGTATGGTCCAAAAAGTAATTTTAATGATATTAGATGGTTGGGGGTTTGCTACAAATCCAGAAGTTTCAGCTGTAGATTTAGCAAAAACACCGACCATGGACCGTCTTTACCAAAAGTACTCGCATGCTGAGCTTTTGACTGATGGAGAAAATGTAGGCCTTCCTGATGGTCAAATGGGAAATAGTGAGGTCGGACATATGAATCTTGGAGCGGGAAGAATTGTGTATCAAGATTTAGTCAAAATTTCCAAAGCCATCGATGATAAAAGTTTAGAAAAAAACCCTGTATTGGTTGAAGCTTTGGAGTATGCCCAAAACGAGGATAAAAATATTCATTTTTTAGGACTTCTTTCCGATGGTGGTGTTCACGCTCACTTGGACCACTTAGAAAGTCTACTGGAAATGCCCTCAAAGTATAGTGGTCCTAGGGTCTTTGTGCACGGGTTTACTGATGGTAGGGATGTTGACCCCAAATCTGGCGCAGGGTTCATTCAAAAGCTATCACAAAAATTAAAAAGTACGGGAGCTAAAATAGCATCCATAACTGGGCGATACTATGCCATGGATAGAGATAAAAGATGGGATCGCGTCAAAAAGACATATGATGCCCTGGTTCATGGTAGGGGAGCTGCTACTCACAACTTGATAGAAAGCATTGAAAAAAGTTATGATGCAGGGGTTACAGATGAGTTTATTGAACCACTGATCGCCGTTGATGAACAAAACCAACCACTAACTAAAATAAAAAATGGTGATGTAGTTATCTTTTTCAATTTCAGAACCGACCGTGGTCGACAATTAACACAAGCCCTTACACAATCCGCTTTTCCCGATCAAGGAATGACCCCTTTAGACTTGCATTATGTTACCCTCACAAATTATGATAAAACCTTTAAAAAGGTGAATGTAGTATTTGAAAAAGACAATCTTGTGGATACCTTAGGAGAAACACTATCCAAAGTAAATAAATCTCAAATTCGAATAGCCGAAACCGAAAAATACCCTCATGTTACATTCTTTTTCAATGGTGGTAGAGAAGAACCTTTTGATGGAGAGGAACGCATTATGTGTCCCTCACCTAAAGTGGCCACTTACGATCTACAGCCAGAGATGAGTGCTTATGACATTAGAGATGCTATATTGCCCAAAATCAAAGACGAGCATCCCGACTTTATCTGTTTAAATTTTGCAAACCCCGATATGGTAGGACATACAGGAGATTTGCAAGCGGCCATCAAAGCCTGTGAAACTGTAGATAGTTGTGCAGGAATAATAATCGATGCCGCTTTAGAAAATAAATACAAAATAATTGTAATTGCAGATCACGGTAATTGCGAATCAATGATCAATGCAGACGGATCCCCAAATACGGCTCATACTACCAACCCGGTCCCGCTCATTATGGTAGATAACGACACCACTCCCATTGGCGACGGTGTGTTAGGAGACATTGCTCCTACAATTCTGAAGCTAATGGATATTGAAATTCCCAAAGCTATGTCAGGCAAACCACTCGTATAAAAATATAACCCCGAAATAACAAAATCAATGAAATATTTTTTCTTATTAACATTGAATATGTTCCTTTTTAGCTGTGGTCCTAATCAACAAAAACCGTTCTCAGCTACTCCTGTAAAGGCTACCAGTGGTAAAATGATACTCCTTGGCCCGATCAATGTGAGTAATTTAAGAACCTCGCCAATTACCCCTTGGTTCGACCAGGAATATGATAGGATTAATACAGACCCAAATTGGATAAAAGAAATAAAACCTTTTCTAAAAGGATTGAAAATTAAAGTATTTATGGGTACTTGGTGTGAGGATAGTCAAAGAGAATTACCTCATTTTTTTAAACTTTTGAATGCTTTAGAATTTGATCAAAATCATCTGAAGATGTATGCCATGTCAGAAGAAAAAACTACTCCTAGAAATTTTGAGAAGGATTTAGATATTTATAATATCCCTACTATTATTTTTTTTAAGGATGGAAATGAAATGAATAGATTTGTAGAGTTTCCATTAAATAGTCTAGAATCTGACATAGAAAAAATCGTAAAGGGAGCTGCCTACAGCCATTCATACAGGTAACCCATGGTAAAGATCAAAAATTTGGAAGAGATTGAATTGATGCGGAAAAGCTCATTGATTGTATCTAAAACTTTGGGAATGCTAGCGGGGGAAATTAAGCCTGGAGTAACTACTTTACACTTGGACAAACTAGCAGAGACCTTTATTAGAGACCATCAGGCAGAACCGGGCTTTCTCGGATTGTATGATTATCCTAATACTCTTTGCGCAAGTCCAAATGAGCAGGTAGTTCATGGCATCCCCAACAATAAACCTTTGGAAGAGGGAGATATCTTATCAGTAGATTGTGGGGCATTGAAAAATGGATTTTATGGAGATCACGCCTACACCTTTGAGGTAGGGGAAATTGCCAAGGCCACCAAAAGATTATTACAAGTCACCAAAAAATCACTTTACCTTGGAATAGAAGCCTTTTGTCATGGTAACCGTGTTGGTGATTTGGGTCACTCCATTCAGACCTACGCTGAATCTTTTGGCTATGGAGTTGTGAGAGAATTGGTAGGACACGGACTGGGTAAAGAAATGCATGAATCACCTGAAATTCCGAATTACGGCAAAAGAGGACGAGGAAAAAAATTTCTCAATGGTATGGTCATTGCAATAGAACCCATGATCAATCAAGGGACTAAAAATATTCATCATTTTAATGATGGTTGGACCATCAAGACAGCGGACAATCTCCCAAGTGCTCATTTTGAACACAATGTAGCTTTGATAGATGGCAAACCTCAATTACTTTCCACTTTTGCTTATGTTTATGAGGCATTAGGAATTCAAACTGATGAAGAAGTTCCTTTCAAAAAAGTAATCTCAGAGGTATGAATTGGCTTTTGAATTTTTTTTCACGAGGTTTTTTAATTCGAGTGAGTCTTATTTTACAGCCACTGTTACGAATTTATTTCCGTGGTAATAAGTTCATTGACCCAATAGATGGTTCGCGTTACCGAAAGTTTTTAACCTATGGCTACGGAGAACAACTACGACCGAATGCACTTTGTCCAGGTACACTCTCCTTAGAGCGTCACCGTATGCTTTGGCTTTATTTGGAAAGAGAAACAAGTTTATTAAAAGATGAACTCAAGGTGCTCCATATTGCGCCTGAACAGGTTTTTTATAAAATTTTCAAAGGATACCAACATTGGGATTATACCACTGCAGACCTAAACTCGCCTTTGGCAGACGTATTGGCGGATATATGCGACTTACCTTTTGAAGATCAAAGCTATGATTTAATCCTTTGTAATCATGTATTGGAACACATTCCCGATGACCTAAAAGCGATGAATGAATTGTATCGCATATTAAAAAAGGGAGGGACATTGATAGCTCAAGTGCCTATAGATGTCAATCTTGATAAAACTTATGAAGATAAAAGCGTCACCGACCCCAAGGTTCGTTCTCAACTTTTTGGACAATACGATCACGTGAGAGTTTATGGCCAAGATTATTACCTAAAACTCGAATCGGTAGGTTTTTTAGCTGTAAATGTTCACTTGGAAAAAAAATTAACTTCAGAAGAGATCGACCAATATGCTCTCTCTCAGAAAGAGCAGATTCCTGTGATGCTTAAATAGTAGTAATTTAATTACTATTTTATTTAGTTTATCCTCCAAAAGTTATAAATACTTAAAGAGTTTTTAAGTTTTCTTTTCTTATTAAAGTATATTCACATAAAACTCTTGGATTTTCCTGGGTTGCTTCTTACATTTTCTTAAACATTATATGAATAATTGTGAATAATATCTGCCAGGTTTTGTGTAACAAGAAGGTGATTACACTTTTTTATAAAATGCTCTATCTTTTGAAACTCTTCCACTGATAACTCTAGTTTTCAAAAGGGTTGTTATCAAGATAATTGTCTAAAACATTATCTGTGTTAAGTGCTGTACATTATCTTTCAATTCGAATTAAACCACTTAGAATTAAATTGTAAATGTGATTAGGCTTAAGAATATTATTGTGTCAAAATGAAAAGGGTCAATTTATTTTTATCATAAAAAATAAAGCGGTCAGCAAAAGTATCATTGTTTTCAGGTTACCATTTAAATGCATATGCGAAAGATTGTATTCCTAAATAGGAACCTCGATCAGTGATAATTTTTCTAGATTCAAAAAATAAATCTCCTAATATGACATGAATTTCGTTTTCAGGCTGAAATATAAATTCACTAAAGAGGGTCATTTGATAAAAAACGTTAAATGTTAAAAGAACTAATCGGAGTGATTAAACCACTGAGGGCATTTAATTTGAATAAGCGAGGAACAAGCTTAGATTAATGTTTAGGTTAACTAATTTATTATAAAATATTATAAATTACCACTTTTTTGATTCAACAACTAGAAAATCATTTTGATCAGCCACCGTCCACAGGGCTTCTAAATGGGGGCTGTTTTCAATCAACTCTTTTCCTTTTTGTAAGGGCATTACCATAAGAGCAGTAGCCCATGCATCAGCAGTCATGCAGTCTGGTGCCTTGACTGAGGTACTTAAAACTTTCGTTTTTAAAGCCGAGCCTGTATGCGGATTAATAGAATGGACAAATCTTTCACCAGTAATGGAGTCAATTCGGTATTTACGGTAATTCCCAGAACTGGCTAGGGCTTGATCGTGGAGAGCTAAGGTTCTTAGAAATTGACGTTGGGACCCTTGACGGGGATCATCAATTGCAATTTTCCATGCCTTTTTTGACTTTGGGCTTTGCCCCTTGACTAGAATCTCCCCTCCAATTTCAACCATATAGTTTAAACTACCTGAATCTTGTATGAAACTTCCTATAATATCAACAATATAGCCTTTTGCCAAGGCATTGAAATCTAAAAAAATATTTGGAGATTCTTTAGTTATAGTACCATTTTCTTCAAGTTTTACTTTTTGCCAACCTGTAAGTTGAAGTAAGCTGACTCTTTTAATAGTATCTAATATATTCGTGGATATTTTAGGTCCAAATCCATAAGCATTAACCAATGCCCCAATAGTGGGATCAAAATAACCGTCAGTCTCTTCCCAAACTTCGGTAGCTTTTTCAAAAACCTTCCTAAAATGCTCATCCACCACTACAGTGGTATCTCCTCTGTTAATTTTGGAAATATCAGATTGCAACAAATACGTGGAAAGAGATTTATTTAGAACATAAAATAAGGAGTCAATTCCCAGTTGTATTTCTTCCTCAGAGGCATCCCCTACGTACTGTATATTGTATGAGGTCCCCAATGCAAGTCCTTGTAATTTTCTCGCCTTTAAGGGACTTTTATAACAGGATATTGTAAGACAAAATAGGACAAAACTAATCCATAATTTGAAGTCCATCAAAATTGACCACATAACTGTCGTTTTGAGTTAAAGGGAGTTCATAATCTTGGGCATTTGCAAAACCCACTCCAGCATAATAGGTATTTGCTTTATATTTGATACCATGCTCCCTCACTTGATTCATCAGTTGAATATTAAATTTCATGGGGTTATCGGGGTACAAATATCCTCTTACCACTATAAAATGAAGTTTTTTATTTTTGAGACATACAAACTGAGGGTCTTTATTGAGTTGAGAATTGACGGCCAAAAATTCAAACCCTTGCTTGGAAAGGTGATTTCCCACCTCATTCATTGCTAAATTGTGGATGTCTTTTAGCTTTAGCATTTTTTTACCCCCCAAAATCGTCAAAGCGAACATTTTCGGGAGGAATACCAAAGTCATCAGCCATTTTTTCTATTGCCTGATTCATAAGTGGTGGTCCACAGAAGTAAACTTCAATATCCTCTGGTGTTTCATGATAATTTAGGTAATTATCAATTACACATTGGTGGACAAATCCTTTAAATCCATCTCCATGACCATTCAATCCCTCTTTGACTTTCCAATTATCCTCATCCATGGGTTCGGAAAGGGCCACATAAAATTTAAAATTCTCAAAATCTTTTTCTAGTGCCCTAAAATGGTCAAGATAAAATAGCTCCCTTTTAGAGCGTCCACCGTACCAGAAAGATACTTTTCTTCCCGTTTTTAATGTTCTGAATAATTCATACAAATGCGAACGCATAGGCGCCATACCAGCACCACCACCAACATAAAGCATCTCTGACTCAGAGTGGTTGATGAAGAACTCTCCATAAGGACCAGATATAGTAACTTTATCACCAGCTTTTTTGGAAAAAATGTAAGAGGAAGCAATTCCTGGATTTACATCCATCCAATTGTTTTTATTTCGATCCCAGGGTGGGGTAGCAATCCTCACGTTGAGCATAATTTCTCGTCCCTCTGCAGGAAAAGAAGCCATAGAATAAGCACGCTCAACCGTTTCGGGGTTTTTCATGACCAACGGCCATAGATTGAATTTATCCCATTCCAATTTAAATTTATCGGGTTCTCCTGGGTGCTCTTCTGGATGAGAGGAGATATCAATGTCACTATATTTAACCTCGCAATCGGGAATTTCAATTTGAATGTATCCACCAGCCTCATAGTTCATCGTTTCAGGTATCTCTACAACAAACTCTTTGATGAAGGAAGCTACATTCCAATTTCTGACCACAGTAGCTTCCCATTTTTTGATTCCAAATACTTCCTCAGGGACTTGGATCACCATATTTTGTTTTACCTTGACTTGACATCCCAAACGCCA
>CACLQG010000014.1 GCA_902609035.1 uncultured Bacteroidota bacterium | reverse complement strand
TTGTGTAGAATCGCATGGAAATAAATCAGCGATATCAAGCACCCCATCATTATCATCATCTGTATCTGTATTGTTACCAATGCCATCATTATCGCAATCAGCAGTTTCAGAGGCATCACAAGGGAACGGATCTTGACCATCAATTACCCCGTCATTATCGGAATCTGGATCCATTGGATCCAAACACGTGACTGCGGTTGTAGTACTTGATTGAGCACTGATTTCGTAAACATCAGTTAGCCCATCATTATCATCATCTGGATCGGTGTCATCTGGAATTCCATCTCCATCTGAATCTATTCTAATTGTAAGGGTGGCTTGTGTGGAAGTTACCGTATAACCTCCACAGCTATTTGTAATTAGCGCACGATATTGATATTTATCAAAACTTATAAGAGTAGGAGAAATAGTTAGGGTAGGTGAACTACTTCCTAAGTATGAACCTGAATTTGAAATATTTGACCAAGTTGTTGCAGTGACTGATGTAGCAAATTGCCATTGATACGAAAGGGAGGTTACTGCAGATGTAGCAGTTACTGTATAGGAAGATCCTGCATTTTGAACCACTGAAACAGATTGAGGTTGACCGCTTATAGTAATATTTGGCAATTCAAGGAAATCCTTAGTATTATTAGAATCCAGATCAAGAATTGAAGCTGAGTTTGTGGCTGATAGATAAGCATTATTCCCTACTGTAAATGTTGTGCTGTTTGTGTCCGTTGTTACTCGACCCTGTCCATCTACTAGAACTGCTCCGTTTCCTAAAACTCCATTATTATCTGGATCAGAAAGTCCAGCTTCTTTAACATCATTACATCCGTCACCATCGGAGTCTAGATCAAAATTGTTTTTTATTCCGTCGCCGTCAATATCATCATTCAAACCAGCTGAATTTTCATAGGTATCTATTATCCCATCATTATCATCATCTAAATCAGCATTGTCTCCCACACCATCCGAATCATTATCTAATGTTTCACTTGCATTACAGGGGAAAATATCTGAACTGTCAGCCACCCCATCATTATCATCATCTGTATCTGCATTGTCACCAGTACCATCGCTATCACAATCAAGCCACTCAGAACCATTACATGGAAAAAAATCAATCAAATCATTACGTCCATCACCATCAGTATCAGCAAGTAATGGATTAGTATTGTTCGTTCCATCAGCGCAATTGCCAATCTCATTTACGTCAGTAACCCCATCGTTATCATCATCAGGATCTATTGAGTTTCTAAGACCATCACCATCTGTATCAATAAAAACATCAAGCTCGGTAGCTGATGAATATTGAACAGGTCCACAGCTGGGGGTTACCACTGCTCGAAAAACATAGTTGTCTATAGATGCGCTTGAAGTTATCGATAAGATTCTACTAGTAACATTATTGGCAAAGAAATTAGAATTAGATAAATTGGTCCAGTTGGCAACTGAGCTGGATGTTTTAGACTGCCATTGATATGAAAAAGAGCCATTGGAGGTGGTAGCTGTAACAGTTAATGTTAAACTTCCAGTGTCCTGAACAGTTTTAGTTGCTGTATCACTAGTTAAAGAGATGTTTGGTACTTCAAGATAGTCGAAGGTACCATTACTATCAGCGTCCCTAAATGTGTTTAGGTAAATTACAATTCCATGACTGAAAGAGTTATTATTTGCGTCAATAGTAACTTTTCCATCGTCATCAGTTTGAACAGGAGAGGTTCCAACTACTCCGTCATTGTCTGGATCGGGATAATTATTTTCTATTGTATCAGGACATCCGTCACCATCAGAGTCTCTATCTAATCTGTTTGGAATTCCATCCCCATCAGTATCCCCATTTCCTTCTCTAGAGTCAAGTATACCATCATTATCATCATCTTTATCCGCCCCACCATCAGCAAGTTGATCTCCATCAGAGTCGTCAGATACCACAAATAAAATATTATCAACATTAGCATTTGGATAAACTTTCCCACCAGTTGATGTACCGGAAACGGTTACAGTATATAAACCATCAGCTGGTATTCCAGTAGATGGAGTTGTCAAAGCCCAATCATAATACCATATAGATGTTGTTGATTGCGTTAAGGCTGTGAGTGTTACAGTTGTACTACCCCTTTTAATGTTAATTAGTGGGGAGCTAGCCATTGGCTGACTGAAAGTTGCAGTAATCCTTATGTTGTCATAAATAGTCAAACGATCATCTGCATCCGTATCTGTGAGAACTACCGTGGGAACTGAACTATCAAGAGTAAAATCTATTGGTGATCCAATAAGTGTTGTCGACATATTATCAGGATCGGTTACTCGAACTCTAGCTGTATAGTTGCCATTAGATGGTCCTGAACTACTTACATCCCAAGTATAATACCAGGTAAGTCTATCAGAAGTGATCATTTGTCCACCATTAACTGCACCTGGAATTTCAATAGTAGGGGATATAGTAACTGCGCTTTGAAAAACTGCAGTGAAAACTACTTCACTTGCTGTTTGAAGTTGGTTATCTGAATCGTTATCTGAAAATGAAATAAGTGTTGGAAATGCAATATCACTATCTGTCCCGAAAAGACCATCGTTGTTTGAAAATGAGAGACTAATCCATACAAGCATAAGGATTCCACTCCATTTTAAAATGGTCTGATTTTTAATGACTCTAAGTGATTTATTAATCAATCGCCTCAGTATTTAAAGTTTCAATTGTCATTTCTTTATTTTCTGAACCACTTAATTTATATATTAAATTGAATTCTATAGTGCCTCTTCTTAATGCTGTTTTTGCTGAACTATTTGGGAATTCATAACCAATTCCAAAATTGTATTTTTCTGTTTTATTTAGGGTGAAATATCCGCTCAGGTAATCATTATTGGTGATCCCAAATCCAAGCTCAAATTTCTCTCGAAAATTAAAACCAAAGAGCATTGAATATAAAACAGGAGCATTTTTAACTTGACGAACTAGAAAATGAGGTACTAAAAGGTTATTTCCCATTTTTATTTTACTCCCACCCACTAGGTAACTATGGATTCTGTCAGTTACTTTTGTAGTAATCCCATTTTCAGCTTTAAACCTTTTAAGGCTTACAACATTAGGTATAGAAAACGAGAAGAAGTGCTCTACTTTTTCACGAACATCGGAATAGTAAAAACCAACACCAATTATATTTCCAATATATCCCCTTACAGCACTCAAAAATTCATTTGGTTGATCGGTTACCCTTACGAGTTCATCTACATCAAAATTATATGAGTACAAGCCTGCTCTGACCCCAAGGTTTAGCTTTTTATTTGTGTCTAATAGTAATTTATAACTGTAGTCAATAGAAAAGGAGTTTTTATTCTCAATAAAAATTCTATCCATTTCAATGTTGTAGCTCCAGGTCACATTCTTTTTAGTATCTGTTATATATCTGATTGAATTTGTCCTTGGTGCATTTTTAATACCTATCCATTGACTCCTACTTCCGATTTGAATTAGAGAACCGTTAACACCAGCATGAGCAGGGTTGAAGTGAATTAGATTGTCTTTAAAAAATAATAGTTGGCTCCTTTGTTGCGCGAGACTTTTTTGTAAATCAAATACAAACAATAAAAATGATAATAAAAGATAGAACTTAGCCAAACTTTTTTAATTGATTATTTTTTCGTGATGGATGTCTATCAACTAAAGTTGATTTAAATAATTGAAGATCGAATCAGATCGCTTTAATTTCATTTTTTTGCGAGCACGGTGTCGATAACTGTCTACTGTACTATTTGATATTTTCATTAGGTCACATATTTCTCTGTTAGAATAATTAAACTTCAAATACATACAAAGTAAAACTTCCCTTTGAGTCAAGCCCGGTGATTTTTTCAATAGATTTTTGATAAACGTCGGATGGTTTTTGTTAAAGTCTTCGATAAATGGCATATCTAATAATTTATAAACAAAAATAATTTCATTTTATATAAAAACTAGACAAAAACTTGTAAAAAATTGTAATGCAGTAGTAATGCAGTATGTATCAACGCATTTTGGATAGAATCGAACAGCATTTCGTTAATCTTTAAAAAAAAGACTAGCAATGTAACCCGAAATAAAACATGACATTACTCCTGTTGCAGAGTAAAGTAATAAGTGTACAATTTGAAATTGACTGATTAAAATTTGAATCAGAAAACTGAATACGATTCCAAAAACCACTCCTTTTGAATTTGCTTTTTTAGTCATAAGTCCTAATAAAAAGACTCCACCCAAACTTCCAAGAATCAATCCTAAAATCTTATTGAATTCATCCCAAAGAGATTTGATATCAAAGGTGGCCATAAAAAATGCAAATAGAATTCCTAAGGTCCCGATTATGAAAGTGGTCCACCTAGCTATTTTCATTGGGTCTTCGTTTTTCCCTAGTCCAAATCGATCTAAAATATCAACATTGAATGAAGCCGCTCCCGCATTCATGCTTGAACTGAGGCTGCTCATTGCCGCCGCAAAAATGGCGGCAATCAATATGCCAGAAATTCCAGTAGGAAGCTCATTGACAATATACCAAGGAAAGATAGCATCGTCAGTTATGAAATTTTCATTTAAAGCAGAAGGATTCATTTTATAAAACACAAAAAGGGTAGTGCCTACAAAAAAGAAAATAAGAGAAGAGGGAATCGTTAATAATGCTCCAATCCAAATACTTTTTTGTGCCTCCTTTTTAGTTGGGGTAACCAAGTAGCGTTGAACCATAGTGTGATCGGTTCCATAGGAAGTGAGGTTGGCAAAGAAACCACCAAATAACATAACCCAAACGGTGGGTTCTTTGAGAGATAGGGTTAAATCGAAAGTATTAAATTTATCTTCCAACTGAGCTATTTCAAGAATACCTTCAAATCCTCCATCTGTGTTTATTACATTCATAGCTAATGAAATGATCACTCCACCCATTAATACAAAAACTTGAACAACGTCAGTCCATATGACAGCCTCAATACCGCCCATTAAAGTATAAATCAGACTTATAACTCCCATCAATGAGATGCAAATAAAGAGGTCTACGCCAGTTACCAGATTGATTGCAATTGAAGGTAGAAAAAGAACCACACCCATTCTGCCGATTTGGTAGAGAATAAAACAGATGCTGCCTACTAATCGGATGATGACACTAAATCGAATTTCTAAATATTCATAGGCTGTCTTGATATTCTTTCTTCTGAAATAAGGGATAAAAAGATATACAATTAGGGGTACAGCAAGGAAAACACTCATATTGAGTAAAAAATAAGACCAGTCTGTACTGTAAGTTTTTGCGGGAATGGCCATAAAAGTAATTGGACTCAATGCCGTTCCAAAAAGACTCAGTCCCGCTGCCCAAGAGGGTATGCGTTCTCTTGCCTTAAAATAATCTTCAGTATTTTTTTGTCTTTTCGAGAAGTATATACCCAGACCCAATATCAAAATAAAATATAGGGTAATGACTAAAATATCGAAAAAAGCAAGCATAATCTATCTGCTAATTTCCCTAAAAAAACCTTTTTTCTGGAGTGCCTCGTGTAAATCAGAAATGGAATTTTCGGAAAGATTTTTAAGAGGTAATCTACAAGGTCCACAATCTATTCCTACCATTTTCATAATCGCTTTACCAGCGACTTGAGGCCCACCATTTCTAAGAAGCATTTCTATTATGTTGTTAGATTTCTTTTGTTTTTTCTCTGCTTCTGTGATTCTACCCGAGTTAAAATCCTCAATCATTGAAAAATAGATCAGATTCATGTAATTGTAGGTACTCCCTACGGCACTGATCACCCCAACTTTAAGCGCTTTAAATAAATTTTCGTCGAAACCATTGAATACATTCCATTTACCATTATCCATAGAATTACATTCTCTCATTTCATCTAAATTGTCGGATGTATATTTAATACCTGCAAAATTTGGTATTTTAACTTTGGCCTCTTCTATGTAATCTCTCATAGGTAAATCTATCCCAGAAATAAGTGGGATATGATAGTAAAAAAAAGGAATATTAGGTGCTGCCCCTGCCAATTCAGCGCAAAAATCTACCAGAGTAGATACATTGTTCGGTTTTAAAAATAACGGTCCCATAGCACTAGTGGCATAGGCACCAATTTTTTGTGCATGTTGGGCAAGCTCCTGTGATTGTTTTGAGGAGGTAGTTCCCACATGAACAATTACCTTAAAACCCTCTTCTTGATGATGCATCCATTCCTCTGCAACGAGTTTTCGTTCTTCTAAAGTCATTAACATTCCCTCTCCAGTGGTTCCACAAATAAATACGCCAGAAAGCCGATCTTTCTTTAATTTTTTTGCATAATCAGTTATTTTTTCTAGGTTAACTTCTCCCATTTTATCCATGGGTGTGAAGGTCGCTGCGATAGTACCCATGACGGGTTGATAGATCATTTTACAAAAAAGTTTAATTTTAAATATAAGTAAAATAAGATCAAAGTGTTGAATTTTTATTTAAAAGCAAGCCCAAAAAAGAGGTTAAACCTTAACATTAGTTTTAATTAGTAGCTAATAATTAATGTTTCGTAGATTTAAGTTCAATAAAATCGTCAATTAAACTTGAACTTATGCCACTCAATCAAATAAAGTTTAAAATAGCAGGTTGGGGAGAGATCTTATGGGATATTTTCCCTGATACTAAAACATTGGGAGGGGCTCCTGCAAATTTTTCATCACATGCACAGCAATTGGAAGCAGAGAGCAACATAATCAGTTGTGTTGGTGAAGACGAGTTGGGAAAAGAAGCCAAGAAATTATTTAACGACTTTGAATTGAACACCAATGGGATTCAGGTCAACAAAGATTTACCCACTGGCAGTGTTATCGTTAGTCTCGATCAAATGGGCAATCCTTCATATGATATTAAGGAAAATGTTGCTTGGGATCATATTGTATTTGATGAGGCCCAAAAAAATATAGCGCAGTCTCTTGATGCCATTTGCTTTGGAACCTTAGCTCAAAGAAACCCCAAATCACAAAAGGCCTTATTTAAAACCCTGAATATAACACCCCCTCATTGTCTCAAGGTTTTTGATGTGAATTTTAGACAAGAGTATTATGACCGAGAAACAGTAAAAATGAATTTGGAAAGAGCCAATATCGTAAAGATGAACCAGCAAGAATTTAAGGAGATAAGCCTAATGTTTTACCTCTCAAGAGATACAGAAAAAGGAATCCTTTCGTTAATCGATGAATTTGATTTAAAACTGGTGATTATTACCTTGGGAGAAAAAGGATCTATAATGGCCACCAAAAAAGATTATATTTCTTATACGCCAACAAGAAAAATCAACATAAAGAGTACAGTTGGGGCAGGGGATGCCTATACCGCAGCCGTCGTTATGGGTTGGCTAAATCAAAAACCTTTAAATCAAATTATTAGAGAAGCCTCTGATTTGGCTGCCAATGTTTGTGGTTATTATGGAGGCTCTATTCTTAAAATAAAAAAAAAATGAAAATCAAATTAATTAGTTTTCTGTTAATTTTATCCTTTCTATATTCTTGCCAGAAGAATGAAGTTTCTACAACTCCCAATGTGATATTGATCATCACAGATGATCAAGGTTATGGTGATTTGGGTCTACACAACAATCCAAATGTTCATACCCCTAACATTGATGCATTTGCACAACAAAGTATTAGATTCAATAATTTTCATGTCTCTCCAGTATGTGCGCCCACCCGATCGAGTATGATGACTGGAAGGTATTCCCTTAGAACAGGTGTTAGGGACACCTACAATGGTGGAGCCATCATGGCCACCTCTGAATTTACCCTTGCAGAAATGCTCAAGCAAGTAAATTATTCTACAGGTATATTTGGTAAATGGCATTTAGGAGACAACTACCCTTCAAGGCCAAGCGATCAAGGCTTTGATGAGTCACTCATTCACTTAGCAGGAGGTATGGGTCAAGTTGGGGATTTTACCAACTATTTCAAAAAAGAGACCAGCTATTTCGATCCAATACTTTGGTATAATAACCAGCAAAAACCCTACAAGGGTTACTGTTCTGATATTTTCACAGAAAATGCTATTGATTTTATTGAAAAAAATCAGGAGCAACCTTTTTTCTGTTATTTGTCATTTAATGCTCCTCATACCCCCTTACAGGTTCCAGATAAGTATTATAAGATGTATGAGGATATTGATCCCACCCAAGGAATAGATGTTGAGCTATTACCCTCCTCTCCAATGACAGATAAAAATATAGAAGATGCTCGACGGGTATATGCCATGGTTACAAATATTGATGATAACCTCAAAAAACTATTCCAGAAAGTAGAGGATTTGGGTATCGCAGAAAACACCATTATCATTTTTATGACTGATAATGGTCCTCAGCAGCTAAGGTATGTAGCAGGTATGCGAGGACTCAAGTCAAGTGTACACAGAGGTGGTATTTGCGTTCCCTTTTTTATGCGTTATCCCTCAAAATTTGAGGGAAATAAAGAAGTTGACCAAATGGTGGGTCATATAGATTTACTGCCTACACTTTCTGAATTATGTGGTGCTCCTATACCTCAAGATAGAAAAATAGATGGTAGAAGTTTTCTCCCCGCCTTGGAAGGGGATGTTCTCCCCGAACGTATTTTCTTTTCTTATTGGACCAGAAAGTTTCCAGAACTATATAATAATATAGCCCTGCAGCGAGGAAAATACAAACTCGTGGGAAAAACAGATTTTGATGCTACAATCCATGATTTTGAATTGTATGACCTTGAGAAAGACCCTTTTGAAAAAATAAATTTAGTAGATCAAAATACTAAAAAAGCACAGTCTTTAAAATCAGAAATGGATGTACTTTTTTCCGATTTGAGTAATTCACCTAATCTGAAAAATCAGCCCAGAATTGCAATAGGAACGTCATATGAAAACCCAGTTTATCTTAATCGGAATGATGCTGGTGGACAAAGAGGTGTTTGGGACCAAGACCAGCTTCATTCCTCTTGGAAAATTGCTCTTCAAGAAGGGGTTTATAATCTCAAATTTAAATTTTTAACTCCTGTAACAGGAGGGGGCGAAATGCAATTGGAATTGGGTGAAAAGATATATAAAAAACACAACCCTATTGAGGGGCTGGATAAATTGGTTTGGGAGGAAATTTATCTACCTCAAGGTCAATTTGATTTTAGGCCTTTTTACACCAAGGAAAGGAGAAGCAATTACTTCCCTTTTTGGGTCAAAATTGAAAAAATAAACTAAAGGAGATATTAGACTAAGGCCAAATAGATTGTAGCTCATTCACTTCAAACTTATCGAATAATAACGTTTTATCTGATTTGATAAAAATACTTTTTTCATCAGAAGCAGGAACAGCATAGGAGGAAAGCACCGAAAACCCGTCGTCAACAAAAACTTCAATGGTAGTTCTGTCCAATAATACTCTAATGTTGACTTCTTTTTTATTTAATGTGGGAAGTTCTTTCTCATTAAAATAAAATTTACCTTTTTCAAAATTGATGTTTAGTCCCCGTATCTTAATTTGAAAAGTGGGATTTTGTTTGCGAACGAATTTAGCATAAAGGTCAATTTCTTCAAATTGCTCACTTTTTAAATCCTCATTCAAAGCCCTCGATTTAATTTTTTCAAACACGAAGCTTCTTTCATAAAGATTTTCGATTTCTTTTATTGGCCATCGAAAGAGTCTTACACCCTCTGCAGTTGATTTTAATTTTAAGGAAGCTGGAAAGGACATTTGTTGGTTAAATGGCATTTTATTGTCTATATATATATTGTTGTCAGTTGTTCTTAACCACCCGATTATTACAGTTCTTTCATCGGGACTGTTGTTAAAAGTTTGTGCTGCATAATAGGCATTTCCCAAGTCACCCAAAAAACTCTTTTTATCAGTGGTTAATGTGTTTCCATCGAAGCTTCCAATCTCGTAATCAAAACTGGCATCGTAGATCAACCATTTTTTATTATTTAAATCACCATCTACAGCAAGCTCAACCATATCCATACATTCATAGACCCACTTTCTGTCAAAATCACTTAATTTTTCCCAGTCATTTAGGTTAGTAGAACTAAAAAAACGAACTTTTCCCAAATCGTTTTTCTTTTTCCTATCTGCTTTTTTAATCCACAATACCAGTATCCATTTTTGGGAAGGTACATGCCAAAAAATCTTTGGATCACGTTCTCCCCTACTAAACCCTTGGTTAGGAATTCTGGGTCTGCCCCCATCAATAAGTTTAAATGTTCTCCCGCGATCTACACTAAAAGCACCAGCTTGGTAAAATAAATCTTTATTATTGTTTTGAGCGTGAGTAAAATAGGCTACAATTGCTTTATTATCCTCTGTATTTTTACCTAAGCTGTTTGGATAATCCACTGCTGCTGTTCCTGAAAAAATCGTACCATTATCGTAAGGCATTATCGCATGGGGTAATTGTTCCCAGTGGACCATATCTTTACTCACAGCATGTCCCCAAGTCATATTGCCCCAATGGGTAGCTTTGGGATTGTGCTGAAAAAATAAATGATATTCACCTTTGTAATAGACCATCCCATTTGGATCGTTGTTCCAGTTTTTAATTGAGGAGAAGTGAAATTGGGGGCGTAAAGATTGATTGTATTTGATATCCGAATAAGAATCAAAAGTTTGAAAACTATCTATCATTACTCCGTTAGAGTGCTGAGCTTGGCCAATCACAAAAGCGAGTACTAAAAGGTATCTCATATTTTAATAATTTTAATTTTAGAAGAAAAAATTGTAGGAAACAGCAATGATTAAAATACCTAAGACATATTTTGACAGAAAAAATTTTTTTTTCTTTATGTTGATTTTTTTTTAATTTATAAATAAAGATTCAACAAAAAAAATAAGAGCTAACCTTAATGAGATATTAGGGTTTTTAGCAAGGATTTAACAGCTGCAGGATTATCAATATAATATTCAGCTTGGGTCATTTTTTTGCCAACCTTTACATTTATGGCTTGGGGGGGGAGGTCGTTGAACATAAATTCATCTGTGACATCATCACCAAAACAAATAATAAAATCAGACTCCTTATCTCCAATGATTTCTGATACAGCGGTCCCTTTGTTATATCGACTGCTGACCACCTCAATAACTTTATCTCCGTCTAATATATTTAGATCGTCAGATATCAAACTGTTCAATACTGTTTTTAGCTCGACCACCCTTTCTAAGGCCAATTCTGGATCTGTTTTACGGTAATGCCAAACCAAGCTGTTTAATTTTTCTTCAATTAAAGTACCTGGAGTACGATCGGTAAATGTTTCCAAAAGAGGTAAAATGTCGTCTTTCCAGTTTTTGTATTGAGTTTCTTTACACACCCATCCTTGATTTTTGTGTTTAATAAAGTGACCGTGTTCTGCAACTAAGGAAATTGATAGTTTACCAAACCATTTTTCAATGAAATGTTGGTCTCTTCCGCTGACAATGGCCACTTCAGTATTTGGTAGATCAACCAGATTTTGAACAGTTTCAATTAAGGATTTATCTGGGATAGCCAATTCAGGATCCTGATTGTATCCCACTAATGTCCCGTCATAATCCAAGAAAAACATTCTTTTTTTGGATGACCTGAATTTTTTAAGGATTATTTCTTGAATTTTATCATTAATTTTTATTGCGTAGGACTCTTCTGTATTATGGTTTTTATTTTTTAATGCCATCATGAATTCATTAGCCCAGTGCTCTACTGAATATCTTCTAAGTCTTTTTTGCATACTCATATTTCTTTTTTTCTGCTCCTCAGCGGGCATTTTAATAGCCTGCAATAATGCATCTGCCATTTGATTGAGATCAAAGGGGTTGACTAATATAGATTCATAAAGCTCTTTTGATGCACCTGCCATCTCACTGAGAATCAGAATACCATCTCCTTTTACTCTGGTGGCGACAAACTCTTTCGCAACCAAATTCATTCCATCTCTTACTGGCGTAATCATTGCAATGTCAGAAGTCATGTAAAGGTCAATTAAGTCATCAAAAGCCATCGCCCTGTAATAATACCAAATGGGTGTCCAATTTATTGTAGCAAATTTTCCATTTACACGTCCAACGATCTCATCTGTTTCTTTCTTGAGTCTTTGATAGTCAGAAACACTAGATCGAGAAGGAACAGTAAGCATGACCAATCGAACCTTCTCAAGGTATTGCGGGTATTTAGTCAAAAAGAGTTCAAAGGCTTCAATCCGTTTCACAACACCTTTAGTGTAATCTAGACGGTCTATGGAAAGAATAAGTTTTCCCTCATCAGCAACTTCTTTGTGTAATTCTAATTGTTTTTTGAGGTCAGACTTTTCATCTGTGCCCATGTCAAGATGAGATTGAGCTGCGTTTCTAAACTTTTCATAATCAATTCCCATTGGAAAGGTGTTGACTACTACTTCACGTGTTTCTAAATTTACACGGTTAAAAGAGACTTCTTTTCTCAAAATCCTTTTCACAGAACTTAAAAAATGACGTTCATAATCATAGGTATGAAATCCAACGAGGTCAGCACCAAGAATTCCTTCCAACAAGGGTTCTCTCCACGGAAAAATTCTGAAAATTTCAAAAGAAGGGAAAGGTATGTGTAAGAAAAAACCAATTGTTACATCAGGTCGAGCATCTTTGATCATTTTCGGACATAGTAGGAGTTGATAATCGTGAATCCATACAGTATCGCCTTTTTGAATGTTTTTAATAACACTCTCCGCAAACTTTTGATTTACTTTAATGTAAGAATTCCATTGTTTTTCGTTAAATACGGAAAACTCGATAAAGTAATGAAAGAGAGGCCAAAGGGATTTATTAGATAGGCCATAATAAAAATCTTCTATTTCCTTACTATTTAGTGGTACAGGAGAATAGCCATCCTTTTTTAGTGATTTTTTTAATGGAGCCCATATCTTTTTATCAATGTCGTCATCATTGATACCCGGCCATCCTATCCAGAGTGATTCTTGCCCCTTGTGAACTGAATTCATACCTGTTGCTAACCCACCACTAGTGGAGGTAAATTCAAAAGAATTATCTAATTTAGTTACCTGTATCGGTAATCTATTAGACACTATGATATTCTTGGCCATAATTCTATTGAATCAAAAATCAAATTCTAAAATATGCATTTAAAGCAATCGAACCCGCTCCAAGACAACTTAAATTACGGAATAATAGGAAATTGTAAATCTTCAGCCCTTATAAATGAGGATTCCTCAATTGATTGGTGTTGTTTGCCTCAATTTGATTCTCCATCAGTTTTTGGAAGAATACTAGATGAGAAAAAAGGGGGTTTTTTTAGAATTGAATGCGATAATAGCTATGAAATCACTCAAAAATACCTTGATAAAACAGCCATTTTAATCACACGTTTTGATAATGGGGAAGATGCTTTTCAATTGGTTGATTTTATGCCTCGGTTCCAAAAAGACAGTGGGGTATATTATGCTCCACCTGAGGTTTCAAGATTGATAAAAGTGCTTAAGGGAAACCCAATGATCAAAGTAAATTATGACCCCAAACTTGAATATGCTCAAGGTGACACCAAAACTTATGTCAAAAACGATTTTATCATAAGTATAGTAGATGATGAACGCTATGATACCCTTACACTTTATACGGATCTTGACAAAAAGTCTATACTTAATCGTGATACGATTAAATTAGATAAAGACTTCTTTTTAAAAATATCTTACAATGAGAAAATAAAACCATTTTCTATAGACGAGGTCAAATTTGAGTTTGAAAAAACAAAGGTATATTGGCTCAACTGGTGTTTTAAAACCCCAACTTTTGACAATGCTTACAATCATCAAATACTGAGAAGTGCCATTACTCTTAAATTACTCACTTTTGAAAAAACGGGGGCCATTCTAGCAGCAGCCACAACTTCTTTACCAGAAACCATTGGAGAGGTCAGGAATTGGGACTACAGATTTTGTTGGATTAGAGATGCCTCTATGGTTATCAAAGTCATTGCAAAATTGGGTCACCAAAGAATTGTCAAAAAATTTATAGAGTTTATAATTGATCTCATTCCCGATAAGGATGAGAAGTTACAAATTATGTATGGTATAAATGGTGAAAAAATACTAACAGAAAAAACCTTGGATCATCTATCGGGATATAGGGGCTCTAAACCTGTTAGAGTTGGAAATGCAGCCTTTATTCAAAGGCAAAATGATATCTATGGTATTTTGATGGATGCTATTCATTTTCAGATTGAAAAGTACAGCGATGAGACAGATAGACATGAAGAGTTATGGTCCATCGTCAAATCTATTGTTTGGGTCGTAGAGCATAATTGGAAACAAGCAGATAAGGGTATTTGGGAATTCAGAAAAGAGGACCGCCACTTTACTTTTTCGAAGCTTTTATGTTGGGTAGCTGTAGATCGAGCCATCAAAATTTCAGAGATTATTCAACTTGGAAAATCTGCTAAAAAATGGGAGGCTTTGAGAACTAATATTTATAATGATATTATTGAAAATGCTTGGAATGATAAGGTTCAGGCTTTCAGCCAATCTTATGGAACAGAGCATTTGGATGCATCAGTTTTACTTATGGAACCCTATGGCTTTATTGATGCAAAAGATCCTAAGTACGTAAAGACTGTAAACGCAATTGAAAAAGAGTTGTCCCATGAGGGGCTGCTTTTTCGATACAAAAATGACGATGATTTTGGAACGCCGAGTTCTTCATTTACAGTATGTACGTTTTGGTTTATAAACAGCTTGTACAAAATTGGTGAAAGAGAAAAGTCAAAATTAATGTTCGATCAACTATTGTCCTATAGCAATCATTTAGGATTGTTTAGTGAGGATATCGATTTTAGATCCAAAAGACTTTTAGGGAATTTTCCACAAGCCTATTCTCACTTGGCATTGATTGATACTGCTTTAAACTTCTCAAATTGAATCAATTTTAAATGACTTAAATAAGATTTTGTAAATTTATTATTCAATATATCTTCATGAAAAATCAATTAACTAAAATAATTATTTTATTCCTCCCTTTCTCGCTTATAATTGCTCAAACCCCCAATAACCCTTGGTCTATTGGACTAGGTGCAAATACTATACAAATTGTTGATGAAACCGTGGAATCAAAATTTGGAGTGGGCCCAACAGTCTCCCTAGCCAGATATTTAGGAGCAGGATTTTCTTTAGGAGCTAATTATGGAGTAAATAATTTTGAAATATATAATAATAATACAGATTATACTTCAGTCAATGCTTTCTTAAAATTTAACATTAATTCAAATAAATTTTCTCCACATTTACTTGCCGGATATGGATTATCTGACTTTGGAAAAAAATTAAATTTTGAGGGAGTATTCAAGTCCCTGGGTGCTGGAAGAACATTTTTTGGTGGGGTTGGATTTGATATTTCAATTTCAGAAAAAATTTCATTGAACATAGCATCAACATACAGATGGTCTGAAGAAAAAGGAACTTACAAACACCTACAACATATGTTAGGTTTAAATTATAATTTTGGTCAAGGTGATTCTGATAAAGATGGAATACCAGATAATAAAGATACTTGCCCTGAAGAACCTGGCCTAAAGGAGTTTAACGGATGTCCAGACACTGATGGCGATAAAATCCCAGATAATAAAGATAACTGCCCAGAAGATTTTGGTGCTGAAATCATGAACGGTTGTCCAGACACTGATAATGATGGAGTTGCTGATAAAGACGATGAATGTCCAGACCAGAAGGGTCCAATAGAATTTAATGGATGCCCTGATTCTGATGAAGATGGCGTTGCGGATAAAGATGACGAATGTCCAAAGGAATCAGGAGTACTAGAAAACAAAGGCTGTCCTTGGCCTGATACTGATGGTGACGGTGTGAATGATAATGAGGATGCATGTCCCGAGGAAGTGGGATCGTCTGAGAATAGCGGATGTCCAGACTTATCAATGGAGGTGGTAGAAACAATAAATCAATTGGCTTCACAAATTAATTTTGCCGCAGGTACTGACAGGATTCAAGGTAAAGCTGTATTAGAGTCATTAAATGAAATAAAAATCTTACTTGATAATAATCCTGATGGAATCCTTATCATAGAGGGGCACACCTCTAGTGATGGTGAAACCGGGGCTAATCTCGAGCTTTCTCAAAAGAGGGCTGCAGCTGTAAAAGCATTCCTTGTTAACCTAGGGACCAACCCCGAACGACTAATAACTGAAGGTTATGGAGAAGAAAGACCCGTTGCTGACAATGACACACAGCAGGGAAGGGCCCAAAATCGAAGGGTGCAATTTAGAACAGAATTTTAGAAAAAATAAATTGGGTGATAAGCCCCCTTTTATTAAGTATTTTTTAATCTTTCAATAGTTACTTCAGGTTTAGCTGAAGAGAATACACAACTTCCAGCAACTAGAACATCAGCTCCAAAGTCAACCAATTTCTTAGCATTTTTATTTGTAACACCTCCATCAATTTCGATCTGGGTTGAGGCTCCATTTTTTCTAATGATACTTTTTAGTTTTGTGATTTTATCATAAGTGGATTCTATAAAACTTTGGCCTCCAAAACCTGGATTCACACTCATCAAACAGACTAAATCAATTTCATTAATGACGGGTTCCAATAAATCAACCGATGTATGTGGATTTAAAGCAACACCAGTTTTCATTTCATTATCTTTTATGGACTGAAGGGTACTATGAAGATGGGTGGAGGCCTCATAATGAACTGTAAGAATATCGCTTCCTAGTTCTGCAAAAGTTTCGATAAAGCGCTCAGGCTGAACGATCATTAGATGTACGTCTAATGGCTTATTTGCATTGGCAGCAATCGACTTGATTACTGGCATACCAAAAGAAATATTGGGCACAAAGACCCCGTCCATAACATCAATATGAAACCAATCCGCTTGACTATTGTTAACCATTTTACAGTCACGTTCCAGATTTCCGAAGTCCGCGGCCAATAATGAGGGGGCAATTATGGTTTCCACTATGAATTATTGAATTTAACCTAAATAAGTTTTTAATATCTTACTTCTTGAAGTGTGTTTGAGTCTTCGAATGGCTTTTTCTTTAATTTGTCTTACCCTTTCACGGGTTAAATCAAAAGTTTCACCAATTTCTTCTAAAGTCATGGCGTGTTGATTACCCAATCCAAAATACAATCTAACAACATCAGCTTCACGTGGGGTAAGCGTTTCTAATGCTCTTTCTATTTCAGTTCTCAGTGACTCGTGCAAAAGTGTTTTATCGGGATTGGGGGATTCACCACTGTTCAAGACATCGTATAGATTAGAGTCTTCTCCTTCCACTAAAGGCGCATCCATAGATACATGCCTACCAGAGTTCTTGAGAGATTCTTTTACATCGTTGATTGTCATATCCAACTCCTTTGCGATTTCCTCTGCGGAGGGAGCTCTTTCATGTGCCTGCTCCAAAAACGCGTAAGTTTTATTGATCTTATTGATGGAGCCTATTTTATTTAATGGCAACCTAACAATTCTTGACTGTTCCGCAAGGGCTTGCAAAATAGATTGTCTTATCCACCATACAGCATAAGAAATAAATTTAAAACCTCGTGTTTCGTCAAATCTTTGCGCTGCTTTTATAAGGCCAAGATTACCTTCATTGATTAAGTCTGGTAAGGTCAAACCTTGATTTTGATATTGTTTAGCTACAGAGACAACAAATCGAAGATTGGCTTTGGTCAGTTTTTCAAGGGCAATTTGATCTCCTGCTTTGATCCGCTGCGCCAATTCTACTTCCTCTTCTGCAGTAATCAAATCTACCTTTCCAATTTCTTGGAGATATTTGTCCAAGGAGGCCGTTTCACGATTGGTAACCTGTTTTGTAATTTTGAGTTGTCTCATGAAAAAAGAATAAGTTTTATATTATTATACGTTAAAAAATTAAAAATGTTACAAAAGATGTATGATTTATTCATTTCTAGGCTTTTTATTCCTTTCAGGCTTTGGTAATAGTACCTTTCTAGAAATTTTTTGTTTTCTAGTTTTAGGATCAATTCCAAAGTATTTTACGTCAAAGGTATCGCCCATATTGATTTCATCAGTCACTTTATCTATTCTATCCCATGAAATCTCTGAGATGTGAAGTAGAACCTCATTTCCAGGAACGAATTCTACAACTGCTCCAAAATCAAGTATTTTGACCACACTAACATTATATGTTTCACCTCGGGTGGGCTTAAAAGTAATGTTGTTTATTCTCTCAATTGCTGCGTCTATTTTATCTTGATTCACCCCGAGAATTTCAATGATCCCTTGATCGTTTTCTTCCTCAATTACAATTGTGGTATCTGTCTCTTTCTGCATTTCTTGAATGACTTTCCCTCCAGGTCCTATAACTGCGCCGATGAATTCACCCGGTATAGTCAAATTGACCATTTTAGGCGCGTGAGCTTTAACACTCTGATTAGGCTGGTCTATTGTTTCCAACAATTTGTCAAGTATATGAATTCTTCCCTCATGAGCTTGCATTAACGCTTTTACCAAAATTTCATAGGATAATCCCTTAATTTTGATATCCATTTGACAAGCTGTTATTCCTTCAGATGTACCCGTAACTTTGAAATCCATGTCACCAAGGTGATCTTCATCTCCCAAAATATCACTCAAAACTGCAAATCTATTTCCATCAGAAATCAATCCCATGGCAATTCCAGAAACTGGTCTTTTCATTTTAATTCCTGCATCCATTAATGCCAAAGTTCCTGAACAAACAGTAGCCATTGAAGAGGAACCATTAGACTCAAAAACTTCACCTACTATACGAACAGTGTATGGACAATCATCTGGTATCATCCCTTTCAGCCCTCTTTGAGCCAAGTTTCCATGTCCTATTTCTCTTCTGGAAGTTCCTCTTAGTGGACGCGCCTCTCCAGTACAAAATGGAGGGAAGTTATAGTGTAAATAGAATCTTTCTTCACCTTCGTAGGAAGGCATATCTATTTGATTTGATTCTCTTGAAGTTCCAAGGGTGACAGTAGCCAATGTCTGCGTTTCCCCTCGCGTGAAAATTGAGGAACCATGGGTAGATGGAAGGTAATCAACCTCACACCATATAGGCCTGATTTCGTCTGTTTTTCTTCCGTCAAGACGGATGCCCTCACTCAAAACTAATTCACGTACCGCTTCCTTTTGAGCCTTACTGAAATACTTACTGATTAAATCTCCTTTCTCTTCCAATTCTTCTTCGGAAAAGGTAGCCTTAATTTCATCTTTTAACTCACTAAAATCCATACCGCGTTCGGCTTTGCTTGTACCTTTTTTGGCAATAGCATAACACTTTTCATAAGCTGCATCGTGAATTTGCTTTTGAAGAGTTTCATCTTCCTCAGCCTGGTCGTATCCGCGCACTTCTTTCTTTCCAAATGCCTCAACCAATTTAACTTGAGCTTCAATTTGGTCTTTGATGGCCTCGTGGGCAAACTTAATGGCTTCTACCATTTCATCCTCACTGCACTCGTCCATTTCTCCTTCTACCATCATTACAGAATCTTGAGAGGCACCAATTATCATATCTATATCAGAGGCTTCCAATTGTGTTCTACTAGGATTGATTATAAATTTACCATCCAATCTAGCTACTCTAACTTCTGAAATAGGACATTCAAATGGAAAGTCGCTGAGTTGTATAGCAGTAGAGGCAGCCAATCCTGCTAAAGCATCAGGCATTACGTAGGGGTCGTGTGACATTAACTGTATCATTACCTGAACTTCATTGTGATAGTCTTTTGGAAATAGAGGACGCAGAACACGGTCTACAATTCGCATAGTTAAAATTTCTCCATCACTCGGTCTTGCTTCTCTTTTAAAGAAACCACCGGGATATCTCCCTGCAGCGGCAAATTTTTCACGGTAATCTACCGTGAGAGGTAGAAAGTCAACATGACCAGAATTATAGTTGGAAACTACTGTACACAATAGCATACAATCTCCCATTTTTACGACAACTGATCCGTGGGCTTGTTTAGCTAATTTTCCTGTTTCTAGGGTAATGGTTCTTCCGTCATTAAGACGAATCTCTTGAGTAAATGTTTTTGGTATCATTTTTTATTAGTTGGTTGTAAAAAAAACTTGTTGTGTGCTGCAGCAACCAACGAAAAACTGATTTAGTCGATAGGAACGCTTTAATCGCGAGTGATTATTTTCTTAATCCCAATTCTTTTATAATTGAACGGTACCGTTCAATATCTTTAGATTTTAGATAATCCAAAAGGTGACGCCGCTTTCCCACGAGTTTAATAAGGGAACGCTCTGTGTTATAATCTTTTTTGTTTTTTTTGAGATGGTTGGATAAGTGGTCAATTCTGTGGGAAAATAGTGCTATTTGACCCTCTGTTGAACCGGTATCTTTTTCCGATTTTCCATGTTTTTTTGAAAATCTTTTCTTTAACTTCTTTATCTAGGTACATTCCAATATTTTTTTTAATAATTTTTATGTAAAATGCATGCAAATATAATTGTAATAATTAAAAATTTTGATTTTATCAAAAATTTAATTTCTTATGGGTTGATTGAGGATCAAATCCAAGTAGAGGTTGATCTTATTTTTTAGGTGTTTCCTGTGACAAATAAAATCTAAAAACCCTTTTTCTAATATAAATTCACTTTTTTGAAAACCTTTGGGTAAATCACTACCCGTAGTATCTTTTACAACCCTAGGACCTGCAAAGGCAATTAAAGCTCCTGGTTCACCAATGACGATGTCTCCCAACATAGCGAACGAGGCAGTGGTTCCTCCAGTTGTAGGATCAGTACACAGGGAAATAAAAGGCAATTTTGCCTCAGCTAATTCAGCTAATTTTGCAGAGGTTTTGGCCATTTGCATGAGAGAATTTGCAGATTCCATCATCCTTGCCCCTCCAGACTTGGAAATAATTAACAATGGAAGGTAATGTTTTATGGCATAGTCACATGCTCTTGCAATTTTCTCACCTACTACAGAACCCATAGATCCACCGATAAAGGAAAAATCCATGCAAGCAATAACTAATCCCTTTCCTTTCGATTTTCCAACGGCAGTTCTTATGGCATCTTTTAAGCCTGATTTTTTTTTGAGCATCTTTTAGTCGGTCTATATATTTTTTTGAATCCTTGAAATTTAGAAAATCTCTTGATTTTAAATTGTCATTCAATTCTTTGAAATGGTTATCGTCAAATAATATTTCAAAATATTCCTTACTTCCAATATGGACATGATAATCGTCTTCTGGTGAAACATAAAAATTGGAGGCCAATTCTTGAGTTTCTATTATTTTTCCAGTTGGAGTTTTGTACCAAAGGCCCTTGGGAATATCTTTTTTCTCTTCAGTCTTGGTTTGTATACCCTTTTCGCTTCTTTTAAACCAGCTCATAGAGGTTGAAAATTAAGTTTTTAAAAAAGTTGATCAAACAAGTGTATTAATATTATTTAAGTCCTCAAAGGCTTTTATGAGTCTTGCTTTGAAGGTTTCTTCTCCCTTTCTCAACCATTTCCTAGGGTCATAATATTTTTTATTTGGGGAGTCTAATCCTTCGGGATTTCCTATTTGTTTCTCAAGGTAATCAATGTTGTTGAACATATAGTCTCGAATTCCCTCAGTAAAGGCGAACTGGAGATCCGTATCAATATTCATTTTAATTACACCGTATCCAATAGCTTCGGTAATCTCTTCCTTAGTTGAACCTGATCCTCCATGGAAAACAAAGTCCACACTATTATTACCCAACCCGAATTTTTTAGAAATAAATTTTTGAGAATTTTTTAAAATTTTTGGAGTTAATTTCACATTCCCTGGCTTGTATACCCCGTGGACATTCCCAAAAGCTGCCGCCACCATAAATCGGTTACTTACTTTACTCAGTTCCTCATAAGCATATGCCACTTCCTGAGGTTGGGTGTAAAGTTTTGATACATCTATATCACTATTGTCTACTCCGTCTTCCTCTCCTCCAGTTACACCCAATTCAATTTCAAGGGTCATCCCCATTTTATCCATTCTGGCAAGGTAGTTTTTACAGACTTCAATATTTTCTTCAATAGGTTCCTCAGAAAGGTCCAACATGTGAGAGCTGTAAAGGGGTTTTCCAGTTTGTCTATAGAAAATTTCACCTGAATCTAGTAATCCATCAATCCAAGGTAATAAATTTTTAGCACAGTGGTCGGTGTGTAAGATTACCGTAGCACCATAGTATTTTGCCAATTCGTGAACATGTTTTGCACCGGATACTCCTCCTGCAATTGCTGCTTTTTGGTTTTCATTGGTCATGCCTTTTCCAGCCATAAACTGTGAGCCTCCATTTGAATATTGAATAATTACAGGGCTATTTATTTCTGCTGCAGTTTCCATAACAGCATTGACAGTATTACTTCCCACTACATTAACAGCTGGGAGAGCAAATGATTTTTCTTTAGCAAATTTAAATAAGTCTTGTACGTGGTTACCCGTAAGCACGCCTTTCGGAAAATCTTGATTCATTAGGTATAAATTTCTTAAACAAAAGTATCAAACTTTTTGGGTTTAAAATGGATAATTTATTCCAATATTGAAAACAGCATTATTAAGTGCAAAATCCGTTTGCCATCGAGAGGATTGAGGTAGGGAAGGGTTGTAGGTTTTAAATCCTGTATCCAAACGGAAAATAAAAAAATCAAGGTCATATCTTAAACCAAAACCACTACCAATGGCAATCTCACTTAAGTCCTGTAATCCATCAAAACGATATTCAGGATCATCAACATTATCCAAAACATTCCAAATGTTTCCTGCATCCACAAACAAGGCTCCATCTATTTTTCCAATCAAAGGAAAACGATATTCCAGATTAAAAGTGAGTTTTAAATTTGCTTCATTGAATTCATTGAGATTACTACTGTTTCCAGGCCCTAATTTATATGCCCTCCATCCACGATTATCATTGGATCCGCCAGAGAAATAAGACCGAGTAAAAGGAATGCTGTTGGCATTGCCAAATGGGATTGCTATTCCTCCAAAAGCTCTTAGTGCAACTACCGTCTCAGTTGACAACTGCCAGTGTTTAATGTAGTTTAATTCTGTCTTTATGTATTGAGACGGGGTGACTCCTGCAATTTCATATTGACCATTTTCATTTTTTTCAATATTACTGGATTTTATAATTTCATTAAGTAAAGTTCCCATTAAACTGAGTTTCCACTGCAACTGAAAAAAAGACTCATCTAATATGTTTTGTTGACTGCTATAATTCAATGTAAAAGAAGAACCAAAAATTAAATTATTTGTTGTCAATCGGGTTTGTCTTTCTTTGATCAGATTCAAATCCTTATATCCAATGATCCCCTCTGTCAGTATAGTTTGGTTATTACTTACTTCAGAAATGAAATTGTTTGCGCCACTTGGAATTTTAAGGTTTCCGTATGGATCAATATTATCATTATTGATGTTGTAGATTTTTGCAATCTCGTTTAGCTTGTCATAAGAATTTCTGTATACATTGAAATAATTATTAATGTTTTGATTGTTGATGAATTCTAGATCAATGATTTTAAGATTGAGTTTGGCCATGGCATTGGGTTGCCAATTCAATTGATATCCAGCACCAAAGTATTGTTTGTCCAATCCAATGTTTTGCTGAAGTGTTGCACTAAAAGAGACTTCGGTATATGGATTGTATGTTTTGGGTATAATACCTTCAACATTTATGGGAAATAATATCCTTGGGAACCTTAGTTTAATATCTGCTCCCAGCTCATACAGATTAAATAGTTGTTTGTTAATAGAGGCAATATCACTCGATGATCCAAAAGTGTTTTTCACTCCTATTTCGAGAACCTCTGCACCTCTAAAAATATTTCTTATTCCAAAAGAACTTCCAAATGAAAATCCAAAGTCTTGAATATTAGAATGGGAAAGATCAAAATCAAAACCCATTGAAAAACGTTCCTTAGGGTTTAAAAAAATATTTGCAACTAAATCGGGTTGATTCTTATTTATAAGACTATAGGTGATACTGGGGTATTTAAAATTTCTAAGATTAGAGATATAACGATAAGTTTGAGTCCTTTCCAAATCGCTGTAAGGTCTCCCCTTATGTATAAAAATAACCTCCTCCAAAGCCTTCGGTTTATATTTTAACTTACCTTTGAAGTATATAGTGAAATCATTATGAGTGAGACTATCAGAGTAGCTAGATAATTGACCCAGTTGTCCAGGGTTGCCCACGAATAAATTTATTTTTGATACAGGATGTATTTTATAAGGTAAATTTATTAGACTATCATTTTCTCTTTTTTGCAAATCTTTAATTTCTACAACCACAGGAATTCTAGTATCTATACCACTGCTGTCAATAGCTGCTGTAAATTGAATACTGTTTTGTTGAAAATTGTAAACGCCATTGTTTCTAAAAAAGTTTATTATTCTTGCCCGCTCGCCTTCAAATCTATCAATTTCAAAGGGAGATCCATTTTTAATCAGTCCTAGATCAAGTGACAATTGATAAAGTGAATCCAAGGCAGGAGAACTTATTTTTTTTATTAATAGATTCAATGGTGTACTGATTTCCAGTTTCAATAAAATACTGAACTGTGGCATTACGATTTACATTTAATATATTTTTTGATTTTACCTCCGTATCAAAATATCCTTGATTTTTATAAAATTGTTTTAGCCGATTGATACTTTTTTGTGTTGAAGTAGAATCTAAAAAGACAGGCTCTTCTCCGCTTTTCTTTAGCCAGTTGTTAAAACCTGATTTGTATCTGCCCAACTCCTTGACCTGCTTTGGTGAGAGCCATTTGTATAATAGTTTTTTTCTTTTCTCTCTTTTGTTTAACCAATGGTTGAAAACAGAATCAGGATTTGATCCTGCCATAGCATATAGATTTCTTTTTAAAGGAATATTTAGCAGTTTTTTATTGGGTTGATCAAGGATCAAAAATTTTATAGGATTATTAGAGAAATCTTCCTTGTTTTTGAAAATTATATTTTTTTCCAGTAGGTAATTCTTTCCAGCAATTTTTTTGGCACTGCTGCATCCATAAAGTATCATTATATAAATAAAGATTATCGCTAACTTTATTGGCATGAAATTTCCCATGGAAAGAATATAACTCTAAATTACGCTTTTTGGATGTTAAGCAAAAATCAACAAAAAATTATACGACAACTGTCGAAAAAAAAACACAGAAAAGAGAATGGTTTATTTGTTGCTGAAGGAGAAAAAGTAGTTCATGAATTATTGACTTGTGGCTGGAAAGCAGAGCAAATTTATTCGATTGACCCTATCAAAAACATTCCCCATACAATTGTTGAGCCATCTGAACTTAAAAAAATATCATTTTTTTCCTCTGCCAGTTCTATTTTAGGTGTTTTTCATTTACCTGATAATGATCACAATGACAATAATGATCCTGGTTTTTCAATTGCTTTAGATAATATTTCTGATCCCGGAAATTTAGGAAATATCATTAGACTCTGTGATTGGTTTGGCATAAAAAAAATTTTCTGTAGTCCTAATACAGTTGACTGTTTTAATCCAAAGGTAGTGCAATCTACAATGGGTTCGATTGCTCGGGTTCAGTGCCACTATGTCGATTTGATGGAGCTGATTGAAAATTTTGGTTTTGAGGTTTATGCAGCTGTCCTCAGTGGAAAATCAATTTACAAGGAATCTTTTTCATCCAACGGTCTCCTGCTTATGGGTAGTGAATCTCACGGTATTGGTAAATCATTACTTGAAAAAATTAAAAATCAAATAACGATCCCAAATCTCTCAAGTAATAAAGGACCTGAAAGTCTAAATGTGTCTACTGCTACTGCTATTGTGTTAAGTGAAATCTTTAGACCTTGATAACATTTAAATCATTCGAAAGTGAGGTTAATGGCAAAACCCCGACTGACCATTTTGATAATATTTCCCGTCCAAGGGCTTGGGCCAGAAGTGTTAGGATTATCTGGGATTAATTCATTCTCCATGGAAAATATACCCCTAATTGAGGGAGAAAACTTAAAGTAAAATAGATAGAAATCAAATCCCAGCCCTATTTCGTAATTCATATTTTGGGGTTCTGTTCTAAAAACATTGCTAAAATTGTCATCAACATTTTTATGGTTACTTGATAGGTTAAAATCTGTAGATATTCCTGCCAACAAAAAAGGTCTGAAGTTATTAATTCTTGCGGCACTGAATTTAAAAATTAAGGGAAGATGAATATAGGTTGATTTTACTTCTCTTAATCGATTTGATTGACTTGTGAAAACAGAGTTTTCAGGATACATCAAATCCCTTTTACAATAATATAAACCTGGCTCAATTCTGATATTTATGAATTTATTGACTCTTAAATCTCCAATCAAACCCACATTGAAACCTGTTTTAGGGAGAACTTCTATATCATTTCTTTCTTGTTTGTAATATTCTCCCTCATATGAAAACTTAAAGTCGTATGAGTTAATACCTACAAAATAACCATAGTGCAGAAAACGATCGTCAAAAGTCGGAAGATTTATAATCTTCTCTCTAATTGAAGGATATTGGGCATGAATGCTTAGCCCCCCCAATCCTATCAGACCGGTAATCAGTATAAGTCTACTATAGTGTAGGTTTCTTCGCATGATAAATGGAAGCTACTCCTAATGTTTGAGGAATATCTTCTACACCTATAAACCCAATTTTCTTTAAAATATTGTTGAAAGCCTCACCAAAAGGGAAAGAGTTTGCAGAGTCAGATAAATATTGATAGGCAGACTTATCTTTTGAAAAAAACCAACCGATGAAAGGCATGATGTAATGGGTGTACAAACGATAGAATTGTTTAACAAATATTTTTTGAGGAACAGATGTTTCTAGTATGACAAGATCCCCTCCTGGACGAAGAACCCTGAAAATTTCTGCAAGGCCTTTGTCAAGGCTTTCAAAATTTCTTACTCCAAAAGCTACGGTTACTGCATCAAAGTAATTTTCAGGATACTCAATATCTTCACTATCGCCAATCTCCATTTTTATTTTTTTGTCACACTGGGTTTTTTTAACTTTATCATTACCAATGACTAACATACCCTTAGAAATATCTATTCCAATAATTTCTGAAGCTTGGGTTTTGATAAGGGCAATTGCCAGATCCCCTGTTCCTGTGGCAACATCCAAAATTTTTTGAGGTTTTTTTTGGACTAAAAAATCTACTACATTTTTTCTCCATTTAATGTCTATTCCTCCAGAGATAATTCGGTTCAAGAGATCGTATTTTGGGGAAATTGCATCAAACATTTGGCGCACCTGTGTTTTTTTTGAGCTTTTTTGGTTTTGGTAGGGCACCACTTGTTTTTTGGACATACGCAAAGATATGATAAATGATTCCTAAATGTGATTTCATCAAATTAAAAAAATGACCCCAATGGTTTTGTTATATTTGCAATAAGTTTTCGAACTTAAATTATGAAAATAATAATTGCTGGAGCAGGAGAAGTTGGTTTCCACTTGGCTAAACTGTTCTCTCATGAATCTCTTGATATTACTTTGATTGACCTTGAAAAAGATCGATTAAATTATGCTGAGGGGCATTTGGATATTAAAACTTTAAGGGGAAATGCTTGTTCCTTAAAGGTGCTTAAAGAATCCAATGTAGCGGAATCTGATTTGCTTATTGCTGTTACAGCACATGAGTCAGTAAACATTACTGTTTGTGCATTAGCCAAGCAAATGGGTTCCAAAAGAACTATTGCTCGAATCTCTAATATAGAATATACAAGTACCAACCAATCTATTAGTTTTCAAGAAATTGGTGTAGATGAATTAATTTCACCTGAAGAATTAGCTGCCGAAGAAATTCAACAGTTGTTAGATCAATCCGCATTTAGCAATAGTTATGAGTTTGAAGAAGGCGCTTTGACTATGATAGGAACTCAGTTGGGTACTGATGTTCCTTTTGTAGGAAAAACTGTAAAAGAAGCAGCCTCTGTCTATCCCGACGTGCACTTCATGCCTATTGCTGTTCAACGTAAAGGAACGCAATTTACCATGATCCCAAGAGGAGATACTCTTTTTGAGGCCGGTGACACGGTCTTTTTTATCACACTTGAAGAAGGGGTGAAAGAAATTCAAAAACTTTCTGGAAAGAGTAATAAGCCAATAAATACCGTAATGATACTTGGGGGCAGTAAAATAGGAATCAATACCGCCAGAGAGCTCTGCGAGAAGAAATTCAGGGTGATATTGTTGGAACAAAATAAGCTGAAAGCAATGGAAATATCTGATGAATTACCAGATTTGATGGTTATTCATGGGGATGGTAGAAGCTCGGAACTGCTGGAAGAAGAATCGATAGAGTCGATGGATGCCTTTATTTCTGTTACAGAAAACTCTGAAACAAATATCATGTCCTGTTTGATGGCTAGTTCCAAAGGAGTAGAGAAAACAATCGCTCTGGTTGAAAATATGGATTATTTTCACTTGTCTCAAGCTATCGGGATTGATACATTGATCAATAAAAAACTTCTTACTGCAAACACTATTTTTAGATATATCAGAAGGGGAGAGGTGGTAGATATGACTACACTTAATAATCTAAATGCTGAAATCTTAGAGTTTGTGGTCAATACAGATTCTAAAGTCGCTAATCATAAAATTATAGACCTAGATTTCCCGAGATTAGCAACAATCGGTGGCGTGATTAGAGAAGGTAAAGGCGTAATTGCTTTAGGGGATTACATCATTAAGCCTGGTGACCGCGTGGTAGTTTGTGCAATGCCACGAGCAATCAAACGCGTCGAAAGTATGTTTTTATAAAATTTTAAATGTTCAGATTTAACTTTAAAGTAATTCTTCACATTATAGGTATTTTATTACTTTTTAATGGAAGTCTGATGTTCCTAGCAGCTATTACCAGCTGGTTGATGAAAGATGGGGTGACTTTTGAGATGACCCTGTCAGCCATTTTGGTTATGATTCTGGGGGGATTTATGATGTTAGTTTCTAAAAATCACGAAGCACTAATTCAAAAAAGAGAAGGTTATCTAATTGTTTCACTGGGGTGGGTATTAATGACTTTTACTGGAATGACGCCTTTTATTTTGACAAATGCTATTCAGGATTTACCTTCTGTTTTTTTTGAGACCATGTCAGGTTACACCGCCACAGGATCATCAATCTTGAATGATATTGAGGCCTTGCCAGCTGGAATTCTTTTCTGGCGAAGTATGACTCACTGGATTGGTGGGATGGGAATTATTGTTTTAGCAATTGCAATTCTTCCTTTACTTGGTATTGGAGGGATGCAGCTTTTTTCTGCCGAAGCACCGGGACCTAGTAGCGATAAATTACACCCAAGGATAACCGATACTGCTAAGCGGTTATGGTTGATCTATGTTTCTTACACTTTGGTTGAAACATTATTATTATACATAGCAGGGATGTCCTTTTTCGATGCCATTAATCATGCTATGAGCACTATGGCCTCAGGAGGTTTTTCGACCAAGAATGAAAGTTTAGCACATTGGAATCATTTGCCATGGGTACACTACATCATCATTGTTTTTATGTTTTTAGCGGGCTCGAATTTTGTATTGAGCTATTTTGCTTTTACGGGCAAAATAAAAAAGGTATTTGAAGACAATGAGTTTTTGACTTTTGCCAAATTTATTTTTATCTTTTCAATGATTGTTTTCGTTATTTTGATTACTCAAGTTGATCTTAATAAAGACCCATTTGATCATCCTGAAGTTTGGGGTAAAGTCGAAAGTAGTTTAAGGCATTCCTTTTTTCAGGTTTTGGCGATTGTAACCACAACTGGATTTGTCACCTCTGATTACACTACGTGGACTCCTTTTATGACCATTTTCTTTTTTGGGCTAATGTTTTTTGGGAGGTTCTGCTGGAAGTACCTCGGGAGGAATAAAGGTAGTTCGGCATTTACTTATGATTAAAAGTGGTTTTCTTGAGTTTAAGAGAGCCTTGCACCCAAATGCTATAATTCAATCTCGATACAATGGTAAAGTGGTTAGTAAAGAGATAATTGGGAACATTTTAGGGTTTTTTTATTCTTTATATGATTTCATTCATTGTAGGTAGTTTGGTTTTTGGTATGATGGGGTTGGATTTCGAAAATGCTGTAGGAGTAGCAGCTTCGTCACTGGGAAATGTTGGACCCGCCATTGGAGATTTTGGTCCCTCAAGTAATTTTAGTCAATTGCCCCCCTTAGGAAAATATTGGTCTTCTTTCTTAATGCTGATGGGGCGCCTTGAACTTTTTACGGTATTGATTTTGTTTACTCCTTTTTTTTGGAAGAAAAATTAATAACCGTACTTGTCTCTCCATCTCAACTTTAGAAATTTTCTGATTTGATTTTCTTCGGAGTTTTCTCCAGGCTCATAAAGTCGCATCCCTTGTAAGTCGTATGGTAAGAATTCCATATTAATGAAATTATTTTGATTTTCATGAGCGTATTGATAATCTTTACCATAGTCTAATTCTTTCATCAGTTTAGTAGGCGCATTACGAAGTGGGAGCGGTACGCCAATGTCTCCAGTTTCTTTCACCTTTTGTTGCGCTTTGTTTATAGCTATATAAGAGGAATTACTCTTCTCAGAGGTGGCCAAATATATAGCGCATTGACTTAGGGGTATTCTGGCCTCGGGGAAACCCAATACATTTACAGCTTGAAATGTACTGTTGGCTAAGATAAGCGCTGTTGGGTTTGCATTACCAATGTCTTCTGAGGCCAATATCAACATTCTCCTTGCGATAAATTTCACTTCTTCTCCTCCTTCAATCATTCTTGCCAACCAGTAAACTGCACCGTTGGGGTCACTGCCGCGTATGGATTTAATGAAAGCAGAAATGATATCGTAATGAAGATCTCCATTTTTATCAAAAATAACCATATGGGTTTGAACCTTCTCCAATACAAGTGCATTGTTTATTTTGATGGGTTCACTGCTGCTATTAACTACCAGCTCGAGTGCTGATAGTAACTTCCTAGCATCTCCACCAGAAATTTTTAACAAAGCATCATCCTCTAGAATTTCAATTTTTTTAGTTTTTATCTCTGCATCATGATGAAGTGTGTTTGATAAAAGTTTTTGTAATTGTAACCTATTTAAAGGGTTAAGTAAATAGACTTGGCACCTTGACAACAATGCATTGATAATCTCAAAACTTGGGTTTTCGGTGGTGGCTCCTATTAGTGTGACGCTTCCTTTTTCAACAGCACCTAAAAGTGAGTCCTGTTGAGATTTACTGAATCGGTGAATTTCATCGATAAATAAAAGGGGACTTTCGTTGGAAAATAAACCTACTTTTTGATCAACTTTTTGTAAGATTTCTCTTATTTCTTTAACCCCAGAATTGATAGCAGAAAGTTGATAAAAAGGTCTTTCTTTTTTAAGTGCTAACAATCTCGCTAAGGTGGTTTTTCCTGTACCTGGGGGGCCCCATAAAATCATTGAAGGAAGATTTCCGCTCTCTAGGACGGGAGTTAATACCCCCTTTGGACCAATCAGATGTTCATGCCCAACATACTCTTCGAGACTTTTCGGCCGCATTCTTTCAGCTAATGGGGTATTCATAATTTATAGTTTAAGAATAATTTCGCTGTCGCTGCACCTCATAGAGAATTATTCCACAGGCAACACTTACATTGAGGGAATCCATTTGGTCGGACATGGGAAGTTTAACAGAATAGTCTACCATTTTTAAAATTCCTTTTTGAATCCCTTTGTCCTCTGATCCCATTAAGAGCGCAATGGGTCCTTTAAATTTAAACTCATAAGCGGTTTTTTCAGATTTCTCATTCACGGCAACTGTTTTTATTTCATTAGCTTGAAACAAAAATAAGGCATCTTTAAGGTGATTTACTTTGACCAAAGGAACAGAAAAAATACCTCCAGCTGAGGTTTTAACGGTGTCTGAATTTACTGGTGCTGAACCTGTTTGAGGTAAAATAACTCCTCTAACATCAACTGCCGCAGCTGTTCTGAGTATGGCACCTAAATTCCGGGTATCAGTAATACCATCTAAGATTAAGTAAACTGCTTTTTTATCTGTATTTTTTTCAATTAATTCCTCTAATGGAATATAATTGATTGGACAAATACGTGCCACTGCACCTTGATGGTTTTGGTGGGCAAATCGGTTCAGTCGCTCTAAAGGAACATAACTAAAAGAAATTCCTTTTTCGTGAATCTTTCGTTCTAATTGTTTGAATAGTGGACCCTGTTGTCCTTTGAGTAACCAGATTTTGTCAATAGTTTTTTCTTGAACGATGGCCTCCATAATTGCACGAATACCATAAATTTCTTGAATATTTTTCATCATCGCAATTTAAAAATTACATAACTGACACCGAGTA
>CACLQG010000013.1 GCA_902609035.1 uncultured Bacteroidota bacterium | reverse complement strand
AATTGCCCTAATGGATTTTTAGCTTCTTTCCTTTTTGGTGGTTCCAATCAAGTAATGCATTTGGGCGGAGTGATGCGTCATCTAACCCATGCAGAGCTCATCCTACTCTGCCTTATATTTTTTCCATTAATTGAATTAAGGCTTTTTTTAATGGATTTGTATATAACTTTTCGAGTGTCATAGTATTTACTAAAGGAGACCAAGTTATGATTCCAATCTTATTTTAGGTCAAATAATCCAATGTTTCATTATTGAGGGAGAGGGTAACACGAGGGTGAAAATTCTGTTTGGCTATGAACAATAAAATTTTCTCCTGAATCAAATCAATCTAAGAAGGGGTAAAATTGGAAACCCCAAAAGCTTTAATTTCCCTCCAGGTGATCAATTACATTATTGATACCATCAGCCTGCATAAGTCTCCCAGGTCTTTGAAGCAGAAGTAAATCCAAAAAATCCGTTTTTAAATTTTTCATCGAGTTTTCCATTTTGTTGATAATATAATTTTGGAATAGTTATAATATTTCAAAAAGATCGGACGTAAATCAATGGTGAATCTTATCCCAAATGTAAAAATAAAGTACAAATCTTGTATGATGACTTTAGTTTTTAAAAAGTCCTTTCCAAACTCTGCTTCGTCATAGTATACTTTATTAATATTAGCGTGGTCAAAAGTTAGGATTCCTAGGTCATAACAGCTGGCAATTTACTCCATCATATAGGTAGTATCAAGTTGATTACTTCAATCTCCAAAGTTCATTATTCCAGATATTATTCTCTTCCCTTTTGTCATCTATTGAATTTCTCTTAAATTCGAAATACTAAATTAGAAACTTAAATGAGTTGAAAAAACCTTGTTAAAGCCATATTTTTTAACCAATTATTAACAACACAAAACAAAAATAATTTTGAATTTTGAACCCCAATTAAATGTTTTAATTGATACATACCATGGAAGAAACAATGAATAAGATCGTTGACATTAAAGCAATCAATGAAAGGATTGAAAAAGAAAGCGCATTTGTTGATTTATTAACCCTAGAAATCAACAAGGTAATTATTGGACAAAAGGAGATGGTTGAGCGATTGCTCATTGGTTTATTGGGTCGAGGGCATATTTTACTAGAAGGTGTACCCGGCTTGGCAAAAACCTTAGCGATTAACACCTTAAGTCAGGCGGTCAAAGGGCAATTCAGTCGGGTACAGTTTACCCCAGATTTGCTTCCAGCAGATTTAGTCGGAACTATGATTTACAACATCAAAGAAAATGACTTCACGATTAAGAAAGGACCCGTTTTTGCCAATTTTGTTTTGGCAGACGAAATTAACAGGGCCCCAGCCAAAGTTCAGTCTGCACTTCTAGAAGCAATGCAGGAGAACCAAGTGACCATTGGAGATACTTCCTTCAAACTTCCTTCACCATTTTTGGTTATGGCGACACAGAACCCCGTAGAACAAGAGGGAACCTATCCCTTGCCTGAAGCACAAGTCGACCGATTTATGCTTAAAACAATAATCGATTATCCCAAGTTGGACGAAGAGCAAATCATTGTACGTTCCAACTTGAACAATACGCAAGAGAAAGTCAAAGCGGTAGTTACGACCAAACAAATTGAGACCGCCCAAGCTAGTGTTAGGGAAATCTATATGGATGAGAAAATCGAAAAGTATATTCTTGATCTCATTTTTGCTACCCGTTACCCTGAGCGGTACAATTTAGATTCTATCAAACCATTAATCAGTTTTGGCGGCTCTCCAAGAGGAAGTATCAATTTGGCAACTGCTGCCAAATGTCATGCCTTTCTTAAACACCGAGGTTATGTAATACCTGAGGATGTTCGTGCTGTCATCTATGATGTTCTTCGACATCGTATCGGATTGACTTATGAAGCTGAAGCTGAAAATGTAACCAGCGAAGATTTGATCAGCCAAATCATAAATGAGGTAGAAGTCCCATAGAATTTTCTTCACTTTTTAGTTCAAATTTTAGCACCCATGGATACGAAGGAGCTTTTAAAAAAAGTTCGTAAAATTGAAATAAAGACCCGTCGCTTGAGCGATAATATTTTTGGTGGGGAATATCAAAGCACCTTCAAGGGAAGGGGTATGACATTTAGCGAAGTTCGTCAGTATCAGTACGGAGACGATGTAAGGAGTATCGACTGGAATGTGACAGCCCGTTACAACGAACCTTTTGTAAAAGTTTTTGAGGAGAGAGAGCTCACCCTCATGTTGGTGGTCGATATTAGTGGATCAGAGTTGTTCGGTACCCAAGGACAGTTTAAGCGAGAAGAATTAACTGAAATTGCAGCCACCCTTTCCTTTTCGGCCATGCAAAACAACGATAAAGTAGGACTGGTTCTTTTTACAGATCAGGTCGAATTATTCATCCCTCCAAAAAAAGGAAGGTCTCATGTTTTGAGAATTATTCGCGAACTTTTGGAGTATCAACCTAAGAGTCAGAAAACAAGTATTAGTAATGCTCTAGAATTTTTATCAGGGGTAATTAAAAAGAAAGCCATTGTTTTTATGATGTCTGACTTTATGGACAGTGGTTATGAAAAGACGCTGAGAATTGTGGCCAAAAAACACGATTTAACAGGCATTAGGATTTATGACCGACACGAGGAAAGGGTGCCCAACATTGGTTTGGTTCCTATGTTGGACAATGAAACGGGGCAAACAGCTTGGGTCAATACCCAATCCGCAGCCGTAAGAAAAGCTTATGCAGAACAATATCGAACTATGGTAGGTGAATTCGAAAATCTATTTCATAAAAACGGTGCAGGGACATTGCGTAGTCGTCTGGATGAGAGTTATGTCAAAAAGTTGCTGAACTATTTTAAATCAAGAGGCTAAATGACCAACAAGATTTTACTTTTATGGGTCTGTCTCTTCAATACCCCACTGCTCTTTGCCCAGATGGATTACCAAGTGCAAGTGGCAGTGGACACTACCAAAATGCGTATCGGGGAGCAGATAGAATATACCCTTCAACTCAAGGCAGATTCTACCGCCCAAGTTATTTTTCCAGAGCAACCGTTTTTTGCCCCATTTGAGGTTCTCGAAGAAAGTCCTATTGATACACTAAGAGCAAAAAGTAATTATCTGTTTACCAAAAAATACGCCCTCATTCAATTTGACTCTGGCGCCTTTTGGTTGCCTCCCCAAAAAGTAATGGTAAATGGTTTTTCTAAAATATCCGATTCTCTGTTAATTCTAGTATCTAACGTTCCTGTGGACACTCTCAAACAAAAACTATTTAACATCAAACCCATTGCTGAGGTCGAACAGAATTATGATGCCCTTACCCGAAGCATTACCTTTGCTATACTGTTAGTATTGGTATTGGTAGGTTTGATCTATGCCTTTTTCTTTGCCAAGAAAAGGAGGGAGGAACGCAACAGAAAACTTCCCCCATTTGAACGGGCCATTGAAGAATTAAAAGCCTTAGAAACATTTACCCCTTCCCAACAAGAGGAATACAAACAATATTATTCTCGATTGACGGATGTTGTGAGGCGTTACCTCGAGGAGGAGGCCAAAATCACAGCCTTGGAAAGCACCACAGATGAGCTATTGTTAAAATTAGAAGCCTTAAAGCAATCGGGTCAATTGGAATTGGAAAGGGAGACTATCAAGAATCTAAAATCTGTATTACAAACTGCTGATCTGGTTAAATTCGCCCGATCTACCCCTGAGCTTGGCACTACCTCCAATGACAGGAAGCTAGTAGAAGGGGTAGTCATAGAAACCAAAGAGGCACTGCCCGAACCCACTCCTGAAGACATCAGAGAAAAAGAAGAATACCAGCTATTACTTGCAAAAAAAAGAAGAAAAAAACAATTGCAATGGAGTTTGGTCTCTGTTGGAATTTTGATCATTTTAAGTCTGACAGTCTCTATAGGCGTTTACGGTTATTACCCTGTGAGAGATACTTTGACGGGCTATCCCACCATCCAACTTAAAAATAAAGAATGGATCACCAGTCAATACGGAACCCCTCCTGTAAAAATTGCTACACCAGAGGTACTCAAACGAACGCAATCAGAAAAGGGGGGCGCATTGCGTTTCTCATCGGGAGATTACGATGCCCCTTTCTATATTGATTTGTTATTTACCCAAAGGACTCGGCAAAAAGTGGAGGAAGAACCACCATCAAAATACGATCAGGAAGCCCAACAAAAAGAAAAAATCCAGGAATTGATCAATGAAATTATTAACGATTTTCAATCTAGAGGGGCCGTTAATATTTTGATCAAAGAGGAAAAAATTACAACCCTATCAGGTTTACCAGCACTTAAAATCTTCGGCACGCTCGATTATCCTAAAAAAGGAAAAAATAAAAGAGTACGTTGTAATTACACTACTCATTTATTTGATTTTGAACAAGGGGGAATCAACATAACTCTGCTTTACGAAAAAGAGGATCGTTATGGCGAGGAAATTGAAAAAAGAGTGATGGACAGTTTTGAATTGATAAAAGAATTATAAATAATGTTTGAAGGCATATACTTTGCTAATCCTTATTACCTGTGGTTGCTACTGGCACTTCCTGTTTTGGTGGGATGGTACGTCTCTACACGAAAACGCACCCAACCAGTTTTAAAAATTTCGTCTCTTAGTGGCTTTCAGCAAAAGTCCAGTTTCCTAGGTAGATTGCAGCCCCTACTTTTCTTTCTTAGAATTTTATCATTGGCATTGATTGTTATGGCTTTGGCCCGACCCCAGACAATGGATGTTTCTACCCGCACCAATATAAATAAAGGAATTGACATTGTAATGGCCATAGATGTTTCATCCAGTATGTTGGCCCAAGATTTAAAACCCAATCGCTTGACTGCCTTAAAGCAGGTGGCAGCCTCCTTTATTGACGACCGTATGAGTGACCGGATAGGTCTTGTCATCTATGCTGGAGAAAGTTATACCAAAACCCCTATAACCAGTGATCGCGCCATTGTCAAAAATACTTTGAGAGAAATACAATTTGAAGGTTTGATCGAAGATGGAACAGCCATAGGCATGGGGTTAGCTACATCGGTAAACCGACTAAAAGACAGTCGCGCCAAAAGTAAAGTCATCATTTTACTGACAGATGGGGTGAACAATTCTGGCTTTGTCGATCCTAAAATTGCCAGTGAGCTGGCCATAGAATATGAAATCAAAACCTATACCATTGGATTGGGAAGTAATGGAACCGCAAGGGCACCCGTAGGATTGTTACCCAACGGGCAATTCCAGTATGGTATGACCAAGGTGGAAATTGATGAAGATTTACTCAAAAACATCGCCAAAAATACAGGAGGGTTATATTTCAGAGCAACGGATAACAAAAAGCTAGAGGAAATATATGATGAAATTAACAAGCTAGAAAAAACCGAGATAGAAGAATTTAAATATTACAATTACAATGAAAAATTTAGGCCTTTGGTATTGTTGGCATTGGGTTTGCTATTTATAGAATGGTTAATGAGAAACACATTATTTAGAAGTTTTATTTGATATGTATCAATTAGATGCACCTTTTTATTTTTATGGCTTGGGTATTATCCCCATTCTTTGGATCGCCTATTTTTTAGTGATGGGATGGAAACGTCGCGCTCAAAAACGCTTTGCTCAGGCAGAATTAATAGAAAAATTGAGCCCTTACAGGTCAAAATTCAAGCCTGCACTAAAATTATTTATGCTCAGTTTGGGTACTGCCCTTTTGATATTAGGCTTGGTCAATCCCAAAATAGGAACTCAATTAGAAACGGTAAAAAGGGAAGGTGTTGATATTGTATTTGCCATTGATGTATCCAAAAGTATGTTGGCGGAGGACATTGCCCCCAATCGGTTGGAAAAATCGAAACGTCTTGTATCTGCAATCATCAATCAATTGGCCAGTGATCGTATCGGAATCATTGCGTATGCCGCTCAAGCCATTCCTCAACTGCCTATAACAACTGACTACAGTGCTGCCAAAATGTTTTTGCAATCTCTGAATACGAATATGCTTTCCTCTCAAGGGACAGCACTCGATGCAGCCTTGGATTTGTCCGGAACATATTTTGACGATGAAGACCAAACCAATAGAGTCGTTTTTTTGATTTCTGACGGTGAAGACCATTCTGAGGAAGGGGCATCTGCGGCGCAAAGAGCTGCGGATATGGGGATTAGAATTTTTACTTTCGGGGTAGGCTCTGATGAAGGAAGCCCCATTCCCATTAAAAGAAACGGAGTGGTGGATTCCTATAAAAAAGACATGCAGGGGGAAACCGTTATCACCAAAAGAAATTCTCTCATACTAGAAGAAATAGCAGAAGCTGCCGACGGGGAATACATTGATGGAAACGATACCCAAGCGGTAGTCGATTTTGTGGCTGAAACCCTAAAAAATATCGATAAAAAAGAATTTGAGGCCAAAAAATTTGTAAGCTACAAAGATCAGTTCCAGGCTTTTATTTTATTAGGATTCCTTTTAATTTTGTTAGAGATTTTTCTTTTTGAAACCAAAACTAAATGGGTACAACGTCTAAACCTATTCAACGAAAAATGAAACAAAAGCAAATCTTTATTTGGATGATTTTTCTTTTTGCTGGGATGTCTCTTATGGCTCAAGAAGGGGAGGTAGTCAATCATATATTTGAGGGAAACGAACAGGCATCGTCCGAGGTTTTTGACGAAGCAGAAATGTCTTACCGAAGGGCCCTATCAAAAGCTCCTGAAAAACCAGAAGCTTTATACAATCTTGGAAATACTCATTTCCAAGGACAGGATTTTGAAGAAGCTAAACAACGCTATTTTCAAACTCAAAAATTTGCTGAGAACAAATCCAGCAAACACTATGCTTTCCACAATATGGGGAATGTTTTTATGAAGCAAAAGGATTACGCCAAAGCAGTGGAGGCCTACAAAAATGCCCTTAGAAACAATCCCGAAGATGAGGAAACCCGGTACAATTATGCATTGGCCAAAGAATTGTTAGAAAATGAACAGGAGCAACAACAAAACCAAGATCAAAACGATCAGCAGGATCAAAAAAACCAAGAGGATCAACAAGATCAAGACAACAAAGACGACAATAAAAAGGGCGACAAAGACAAGGACTCTGGTCAGGATGAAGAAGATGAGGAGGGAGATGAAGGAGAGAACAAAAAAGATGAGGGAGATCAAGAAAAAGAAAACCAACCCAAAGAGGGAGATCAAGAAAAACAACAGCCTGCTCAACCTCGACAAACGGAACTTTCTCCAGAACAGGTCAAAAGTTTGTTGGAGGCAATGAGCAACCAAGAGAAAAAAGTACAAGACAAAGTAAATGCGGAAAAGGTGCAGGGAACTCCTGTAAGAGGTCAAAAAGATTGGTAGTATATTAATGAAGAAAACTATTCTTACCGTTTTAGTTTTATTAATGGGAATCCCTCAAGCGGTGGCTCAGGGAGTCACTTTTGACGCTAAAGTCAGTAAGAGAACCTTGGGTTTAAATGAAAGGTTGCGTGTAGATTTCATCATGAACGAAAATGGAGACGATTTTAATCCCCCCAGTTTTAAGGGTTTTCAGGTAGTTGGCGGACCAAATCAATCCATTAGTAATTCTTGGGTGAATGGAAAAAGAAGTTTCTCCAAAACGTATACCTATTTTTTAACGCCTGCCCAAAAAGGCGCCCTTAGCATCTCTCAGGCCACCATAAATATTGAGGGAGAAACGTATAAAACTACTCCCATAAAAATTACTGTTACCGAGGCAGTGGAAGTTCCCAGAGATCCCAATAGTCCTGAGTATCTGATTGACGATAACCTTCATTTAGTGACTGAAATATCTAACAGCCGACCCTATCTCAATGAAGCTATCACTGTGGTTTATAAATTGTTTTTCAGAAGTCCTTTGCGTATCTCTGATGGACGAGCGATTGAAAATCCCCAATTTGCCGATTTTTGGAGTCATAACATTAACATTCCCCAACTCAAAGTAGAAAATGGCACCTACAAAGGGGAGTCCTATAGTTTGGTGGTTTGGAAAAAAAGCGTCTTGTATCCTCAAAAAACAGGCAAACTCACCCTTGAACCCTTGAGCCTTAGCTTGGTTATTGACCTCCCTTCCAACCGCAGGGATTTCTTTGGTAATAGAATTCTTCAACAATCCTCTAGAACGGTTACCGCTGGAAGAAGAATTATTAATGTAAAACCACTACCTGAAAAAGGAAAACCTGCCAATTTCTTTGGTGCAGTAGGACAATTTAATTTTGATGCCCTACTCAATAAAAATGCTTTAAAGGCCACCGAGTCATTTGAAATTAAACTCAAGGTATCGGGCAACGGCAATCTTAAACTATTTAATCTACCTGAATTATTACTGCCCAATACCCTCGAGGTTTTTGAACCCGAACACACTGAAAATGTTAAAACTTCTTTGTCTGGAATGCAGGGTAATATTGAAGACAACTACACCATTGTTCCTCGTTTCCAAGGTAAATACCCCATTGCTCCCGTTTCCTTTTCCTATTTTGACCCTAAGGCAGAAAAGTATTTTACCCTCCGATCGAGCGAACAAATAGTGGATGTTTATGGAGGTCCGGTAGCAACCAATGCCAATAATAATAGCACCCCTTCCACAACCAAACAGCTCATTACCAATCCAGATGAATCTTTCCGATTCATTAAATTGAAACCCAAGCTTGAACCCATCGTAAAAAAGCAATTTTGGAACAGTAAAATCTTTTATGGTTTGTTAGTATCCCCTATGTTTATTTTAATTGCCTTTGTGTTATTAATGCAGCGTAGTAAGAGAGTATCCGATGATTTAGAGGGATCAAGACTCAAACTTGCCAATCGTTTGTCCAAAAAATATTTGGGTGAAGCGAAAAAGAATTTAAAAAACAAAACCTTGTTTTATAATGCCCTAGAGAGGACTTTATATAATTACTTAAAAGCGAGACTGAAGATCAAAACGGATGATTTTAGTAAGGATAAAATCTCAGAGTTTTTGGGGAATAGAAAATTACAAGCAGCAGAAATACAATCCTTTATTGCCCTTTTAGAAAACTGTGAAGTGGCGCGATATTCTCCTGCCACCGATGCCAAAATGCAACAAGACTTTGACCAAGCACTTTCTGTAATTTCTAATATTGATAAAAAATTATGAGCTGGATTTTGAAATTATTGGTCATATTCTTTTTTAACGTTTTCATTGTTTTGGGTCAGGATCAAGGAGCCGCTTTTGAAAATGCCAATTCGGCCTACAATGCTGGCCAGTTTGAAAAAGCAGTTATGCTCTATAAAGAGATTTTAGAATCGGGTCAGCACAGTGCCGAGATTTACTACAACCTGGCCAATTCCTATTACAGATTGAATCAAGTGGGGGAGAGCATATTTTATTTTGAAAAGGCCAAACAACTCAAACCCTTGGATGAAGATATTAATATCAACAGTGCATTTGCACAAAATATGGCGATTGACGCCGTTGAGGTATTACCCAAATCACAAATCACACAACTTAAGGAAAAAACTATTGCTCTATTCTCTCAAGACGATTGGGGGTATTTAATTGTTTTGGTGACTTGGCTATTAGCACTGTTTTGGGGCCTCTATTTGTGGAACAAAGTACCTGTTTTCAAAAGAACTTTCTTTGTATCAACGATTGTATTGGCATTGATTCTGATCGGTTCACTTTCTACGGCCATCATCAAATCATCCATCACTGCCGATACCGCCTATGGTATATTGTTCAATAAAAAAATAGAAGTCTGGGCGGAGCCCAATTCTCGGGCAGAGATTTTGTTTTTATTACATGAGGGCACCAAAGTTCAAATGCTCGATCAACTTCAAGAATGGCAAAAAATTAGAATTGCTAATGGTTCTGAGGGATGGGTAAAAGATGGAAAATTGAGGAGCCTTAAAGGTTTTAAATAAGATCATCAGGCAGCTCTTTTGAAAGTTCGCTTCCCCAACTAAACAAGCATTCTCCCAACTCTGTAATTGGTCCGTATAGGAGAGAAGTATTAATCATTTCCTCATCAATTATTGACACCCAAGAACTGAGCTTCGCAATGAAAAATAAAGCCACACTCATCAAAATTGACCATTTCAGAACACCAAAAAATCCCCCTAAAAACTTATTGAACAAACCCAAGGAAGCTTTTTTTATGAATTTTGTAAGGGCTTTGGCCATTATAGATATTAAATACACTATTATAATGAATACAACCAAGTAGGAAAAGGTTTGAATAGCCAAAGGACTCCAATCAAAAAACCCCTTCAATATGTCGGCAACAAATTCTGAAAATTTTATCGCTCCCAATAGCCCGAGAAATAATGCCCCTAAGCTAGACACCTCAATAATAAAACCCTTAGAGAAGCCTTTGATAAACCCAAAGCACAAGGCGATAGAAAGTATTATGTCGATCACATTCACTCCTACTAAAGTACTTTATTTTTGGCAATCTCCTCTTAAGATTAATCCTAAAGCCACTATCTTTGAATGTGCAAAAAAGTCAAATTAGAGATCAAAAGTTAAAAGACCGTTGGGATCATTTGATTACTGTTCTCAGTGATCGATTTTCTCAAGGACAGCCTCTAGAGATAGAGGGTGTATTGTATTTGGTTGGCTTGCAAGAGCTGGGGCAGGTTCACCGAAAAATGAAAAAAGACGAAAATGTCAATTTGATTCACATAGGTATTTGTACTGTTTTGGAACCGTATGGCTACTATCGTTTTGATTTTTTTGATGAGGAGGGTTGGCCTCATTTTGAACTCTTAGAGAGCCTACCAGTGCTCAAACCTGGAGAGCAAAGTATATTGATGAAAGAGGCCTTGGTAGAGTATTTTTTAAAACGTGAGCTAATTCAATAAATGTTTATTTTTGTTGCATGATTGATAAAATAAATGAAAACCTAATCTTGGTTAATGGATTTGAGGCCCAATCAAAAGATGGGGTTGAGGCTTTCAGAATAAAATATTTAGGTAAAAAAGGAATCTTAAATCACTTTTTTACTGCCTTTAAGGAAGTACCTCCTCAGGAGAAAAAGGAATATGGACTGGCGCTTAATAACCTTAAAAATGCAGTAACTGAAAAAGTGAAAACCTTAAAGCTACAAACCAATGATTCCCCATCTCATCCCAATCATGGTGATTTATCTAGGCCAGGTTTCCCAGTTGAGTTAGGATCAAGACATCCCCTTTCCCTTGTCAAAAACAGAATTGTAGATATTTTTTCCCAAATAGGCTTTAATATTTCTGAAGGTCCAGAAATTGAGGACGACTGGCATAATTTCACTGCTTTAAACTTACCGGAATACCATCCAGCTCGTGATATGCAGGACACTTTTTTCATCCAAACCGATCCAGACATTTTGTTGCGTACTCACACCTCATCTGTCCAGGTGAGGTATATGGAAAAAAACCAACCTCCCATAAGAACCATTTCACCTGGAAGGGTATTCAGGAATGAAGCTATTTCGGCTAGATCTCATTGTATATTCCATCAAGTCGAAGGTCTTTATATTGACGAAAACGTATCCTTTGCTGATTTAAAACAAACACTGTTATATTTCACCAAAAGCTTATTTGGAAAGTCAAAAATTCGCCTACGACCTTCCTATTTCCCCTTCACAGAGCCAAGTGCAGAGGTAGACATTTACTGGGGACTCGAATCAGAAACAGATTATCGAATTACCAAAGGAACGGGTTGGCTAGAGATTATGGGGTGTGGTATTGTAGACCCCAATGTTTTGAAAAATTGTAATATAGATCCAGAGAAATATTCAGGTTATGCCTTTGGAATGGGAATTGAAAGGATTGCCATGTTGTTGTATCAGATTGGAGATATCCGTTTATTTTTTGAAAACGATGTCCGCTTCCTATCTCAATTCCAATCGGGGAATTAGTCCAATTTTTTATAAGTTTTTTAAATACTCTTTCTGGATTTTTTCCTTCATAAAGAATACTTAATATAGAATCTATAATTGGAACTCTGGTTAGGTATTTTTGGTTGATCAACCGAGCAGACTTAGTAGCATAATAACCTTCAGCAATCATCATCATTTGCATCTAAGCTGCCTTGACAGAGTAGCCTTTTCCGATAATACTTCCAAAGGAGCGATTGCGACTGAAAACAGAATAACCCGTTACCAGAAGATCTCCCAAATAAGCGGAATTATTAATATTGCGTTTCATCTAATACACATTTTTGATAAAACGTTTCATTTCCCTTATGGCATTACTCATCAGTACACTTTGGAAATTATCTCCATATCCTAGTGCATGAGCTATACCTGAAGCAATGGCATATATATTTTTAAGCATACTTGTATATTCAGTACCTACGATATCATTTGAAATCGTAGTTCGGATATATTTTGTCTCAAGCATTGAGGCCACAGCTTTGGCTAATCTGATGTCCATACAGGCAAAAGTGAGATATTACCGACGTTCCATTGCAATCTCCTCTGCGAGGGAAGGACCTAAAATAACACCGATTTTTTCCATCGGGACATTGAACCTTTTATTGAAATGCTCTCCAACGATCAACATACTTTCTGGGACCACCCCTTTGATAGCAGAAATAATAATTTTATTATCAATCGTTTGATTCAATTGATCCAATTCTATTGAAAGGAAGGCGGACGGGATTGCAAGAATTAATAAGTCAGCTTTAGTGACAACTTCGTTGAGGTCTGAACTGATTTTAAGGCGTTTGGTTTTTAGGGTTGCTGCACTGAGATAGTTGGGGTTATAATGGTATTTTGTGATAAAACTAGCATTAATGGGATTTCTGACATATCACCCCACATTTCTTTTATTTTCAGTAGGGACTTTCACCAATGCAGTCGCCCAACTTCCACCTCCTAAAACCGCTATTTTTGGGGTATTTTTTAGGATTAATTTAGAAATATTAGGTTTTTTAAAGGGGCGGACCTAATCGGAATTTTATTTATGCACTATTCTAACCACATTTTCCCAAGGAATTCTTCTGACTAGTAGCACCAGCCCCAATCCATAGAATAACACAATACGAAGAAACTTCTTGGTAGGATCGCTTTGCCTTTTGTGTAGTGACCAACCCATCGTGATAAGTATAATTGCCAGTATATTAGTAAAAGGGTGCTCTACAAGGTAAAACCTTGCCTGTGCATCTTTCATTACACCTCCTATGCCCAGCACGGACCACCGGTCGAACCAAGGAGATACAAAATATAGAATTAAACCAATCACCAATTTAATATGAGAAAAGATCAATCCAAATAGAGACAGTCTAAGGTCTTTTGATTCAAAATCTTTTGCTTTTATTTTTCCAGCAATTGCATTGAGTATACCGAGAAGCAGAACAAGTAAGACCAAATAAGCCCAATAGAGGTCTACGTTCTTCAGTATTGAATACATGCTTTATTTTTTCAAAAGATACAATTTTCTATAGATCAGTAAATGACTTTAAATCTTAGATCATAGCTATGTAATAGGAGAGATAACCACTTGCTTTTTTTCCTGGCCATTCGGGTCAATGGAAAGGAGTATTTTCCATAGGCAATTCGATTTCAGCAAGAATTAAATTATTTTTTCGCATCAAATACTCATCTACTTGAAAAACAAGGTCTCCATTAGGGATAATGTACCTAATTATTCAATTGGAGTTCTAACTGCAAGTTGAAGTAATGCCTTGGCTTCTTAAAAAGGGATTTAGATTCCCCATTCCAACCGCATAGTTCCAATTAAGTTACTTTAAACTTTGACTTATAGCTGGCCGTTCTAGTCTTTGATTCAAATCCCAACTATTCTATCGGGATCTTTTCTTAGGTAACCTTTTTGGATATGATGATGAAAGATAGCATCATTCTTGAAAGCAGGGTCAATTTCTAAAAACTTCCATTCAATTTCATGTTTCATTTTCAGAATAAAATCATATCAATTTGACGGGTTATCGTTTCACTACTGGGCAGTTTAACATTATAAACTTTTGGTCATTTAAAATCTTAATAATTGGTGAATGAAAAAATAAAACTATAACGCAATTATTCAGAAATTTCGGTTTGTCAACGAAAATAATAATTGATTTAAAAGTATTGAGATAACCTATGAGATCAATATGAGTAAAACAGATAATATTATCCTTGTTCTTTACCTTTTTAAAAAAAGCTTCAATTTAATCCCATTTTTGGGTGAATTCCCATCTGTGCCACCATACATATTAGAGATAGGGTTTTTTCTTTGAGAAAAGCTCCAGTAAGTTGTCAAACTTTTCAAGCCCTTTTAAATCCTCCTTGTTAATGTTTCCTATGTAATTGACTTTAGGAAACATATGAATGGAAGGAGGCCAGAGCGTAAAGTTTTAAGGTATATTAAATCCCTACATGCTTTTCTGTTTGGACATATTCAATTCCCAAGTCTTTTACAGTAGGTATGGCATCAACATTTTAGTTACCCAAGGGGGACCAAAACCCATTAAAAAATCCTCCTGAGAGCTGTTCCAATGTACTTCTTTCCTCAATTATTTTATCGATATAATCAATATTTGATAAATGTTTCATTCCCTGATGATTATATCAATGATGAGAAACCTAGTAGCATGAAAATAAAGTTTTAATTCCTCTCGAGTAATCATACTCTCATCTGATAATCTATCCTAATCAATGTGAAAAATACCCTTAAGATTGTACTGATTTATTAGATACACTAATTTGTGTTACTCTATTGGGCCGTCATCAAATCTCAGAATCATTTCTTTGGTTTTCCGATCGGGAATTTGCATTTTAACGATCAGGTTTCAGTTTCTGATCTTCAATCCTAGGGGTTATGACTGAATAACGAATAAGTAGACCAAAAATGTCATAAAAAAAATTTGATCGTTCTTAGCTTGTAATTTTCTTCAGAAATTAACTTCATTTTTATATTGCATTGTTTTAGTCAATCCCATATCATATTGAGGAAACCCTAAGGGTATTAACCATTCCTTTTTTGACAATTGGCATTGAAGTTAGATTGATTAGAAGATCGCCTTTATCCACAAATCCTGCTTCTTTTGCTATATGGTTAATTTGTTCTACGGTCATATCCGTGCTTTCAAAACTATTATAAAAAAAGGCAGTAACTCCCCAAATGAGATTTAGTTGACTGAGAATTTTTTTGTTGGAAGTAAAAACCAAAATATGGGATTTGGGTCGCCATGCAGAAACTTGAAAAGCAGTATATCCGCTATTGGTCAATGTGCAGATGGCTTTGGCCTGAACGTCATTGGCGATATGTACAGCGTGATAGCATATGGATTTAGTGATGAATCTAACGGTTTTGATATTAGGAGGTTTTTGAGGAACAGAAATAAGATCTGAATTCTCTACACTTTTTATGATGGAGCTCATCGTTTGGATGACTTGAACAGGATATTCTCCTACAGAGGTTTCTCCAGAGAGCATCACGGCATCTGCTCCATCCATTACCGAATTGGCAACATCGTTTACCTCTGCCCGTGATGCCGTAAGACTGTCGATCATACTCTCCATCATCTGTGTGGCGATGATTACAGGAATCCTCGCTTTTTTCGCAAGCTTTACCAATTCCTTTTGAACAAGTGGCACCTCAGCAGGTGGAATTTCAACTCCCAAATCTCCACGAGCCACCATAAGGCCATCACAATAAGAAATTATTTTATCTATATTTTCAATTCCTTCTGGTTTCTCAATTTTAGCAATGATAGGTATTTTGTGATCGCTATGTTTTTCGATCAATTTTATTAAATCCAAAATATCCTCACTATTTCTTACGAAGGATAATGCAATCCAATCAACATCTTGCTTTATTGCAAATTCAGCATCCACTATATCTTTTTTGGTGAGGGCAGGTAGAGAGATTTTGGTATTGGGAAGATTGACCCCTTTTTTGGATTTTAATTTTCCTCCTTGAATTACTTTGGCTTTAACCACTGATTTTTTGTCGGTTGAAATGATCTCGAAAATGAGTTTACCATCATCCAAAAGGACTCTCTCATAAGGTTCAACATCATTTGAGAAAGTCTCGTAATTTATGTAAACCTTATCCTTATTCCCAACAAAAGGAGTGCCATTCACAAAAAATATTTCGTCACCAGGCTCAACTATTGTGCCCTCTTCTACATTACCAATTCTTAGTTTAGGACCTTGCAAATCTGCCAAAATTGAAGTATTGGAGTTGAGTTTTTCGCTAAGTTTTCGAATGGTTTTAATCTTTTTTTCAACTTCACTATGGTCGGCATGTGAAAAATTTATTCTGAAGACATCTACGCCAGAGAGAATCATTTCCTCTATCAGCTCAATGTTCTCGGTCGCTGGGCCTAGGGTGGCTACAATTTTAGTTTTTTTTCTGTAGTTCATTAATCGATGCTTAGAAAAAGATCAAGGTTCAATTGATTTAGGTCGATTAAGTATCTATACGAGATTTGATCTATAGATTCCATTTTATTTAACAAATCTTGTGCCTCGATACCTGTATTGATTTTTATGATGTAATCAACATTTTTCAAATCCTCTAACAAATATAATTTTTTTGTTTCAGGTAAATCAAATAAGCTTGATTCCTTTCGGATGTCATTTTGAAATTTCTGATGTTTATTGGAAATCATCCGAATTTCTATACCTTTTGATTGGTCGATCCATTCAAATCGTTCAAAAGGAAAATCTATTTTTTTTGTTCCTTTTCTATTTTTTGATTGAACAAATGAACATTGACAATAAGCATTAAGAAGAAAAGCAAGATGATAGCCTTCATAACTACTGTGAATAGCAATGAGGGAAAAATCATCCTCAAGGATCTCGTCCAAGGTAAAACGCTTGACTTTAATCATATAATCTAGATTTGATATTGATGGCACTAAAGGCTCTTTTAGCTGCTTTTTCTTCTGACTTTTTTTTGGAAACACCCCTTGCTTTGACAATTTGTTTGTCATTTAGATAGATATAGGTAATATAATTGAAATGGGGATCTAATCCGTTGTCAATAAGGGTTTTGAACAAAATATTTTTTTTTGTTTTTTGTCCCCATTCTATCAACGACCCTTTGTAACTCAAAACGGAGTGCTCTAGTTGATCTAGGTCTACGTAATCATCTAGAATTTTGTTCAGAATAAAGTTGCAACATTTAATATGGCCCCTATCTACCAGAAGGGCCCCTACCAATGCTTCAAGAAGATTACCGTGAATATTACTGCCAAGTTTCACTTTTTGCTCAAGATCTAAAAATTTTATTAGCCCCATTTTTTTGCCAATTTGATTTAAGTTTTCACGGCTTACTATTTTTGCACGATATCGGGATAATTTACCCTCAGTGGCGTGAGGAAACTTTTCATATAAGAAACTGGACACTACTATGCCAAGCATAGAATCTCCCAAAAACTCGAGTCTTTCGAAATTGATTAAATGCCCATTATTGTCTTTTAAGTTCAAAGATCGATGGGTAAAAGCGGTTTGATAAACTTTTCTATTTACCGCCTTGAGTGAAGTAATTCTCCTGAGATTACTGAAAAAAACAGCTTCCTTTTTTGCTGATATTTTCAGTAAGTTTCTAATAAAATTCACATTCTAAATTATGTAATTTTTTTAAAAATAATGCATGCGTTATGCCCGCCAAAACCAAAGGTGTTGGACAAGACAACGTCAACCTTTCTTTTCTGCGCTTTAGCAAAAGTAAAGTTTAATTTGGGATCGAGCCGGTCATCAGCCGTATGATGGTTGATAGTTGGAGGGACCACATTATTTTGAATGGCCATAATAGAAGCAATTGCCTCTATGGCTCCAGCTGCTCCTAGTAAATGACCAGTCATGGATTTCGTAGAGTTGATGTTGATTTTGTAGGAATGATCGCCAAAAACCTCTTTAACCGCATTAGTTTCCGCAATATCACCCAATTGGGTTGAAGTTCCATGCATATTGATAGCATCTATATCCTCAGGCTTAAGGTCAGCGTCTTGGAGACAATTCATCATCACTTTTTTGGCACCAATTCCCGCAGGGTGAGGAGCAGTCATGTGATGCGCATCGGCAGAGAGCCCTCCACCGGCCAACTCTGCATACATTTTAGCACCTCGAGCCTTTGCATGTTCATATTCTTCTAGTATGAGTGCACCCGCTCCCTCTCCCAGTACAAAGCCATCTCTGTCTTTATCAAATGGTCGTGAGGCAGTTTTGGGATCATCATTTCTGGTAGACAAGGCGTGCATGCCATTGAACCCTCCAATTCCTGCTATGGTCACTGCAGCTTCAGAACCTCCGGAGACGATCATATCTGCGTAGCCCATTCTTATATAGTTAAGCGAATCGATCATGGCATTTGATGAGGAGGCACAGGCAGATACAGTAGCAAAATTTGGGCCCCTAAGTTCGTGCTTTATAGAAATGAGTCCCGGAGCAATATCTGAGATTATTTTTGGAATAAAGAAAGGATTGAATCGAGGGGATCCGTTACCATTAGCATAATTTAAAACCTCATTTTGAAATGTTTCCAGTCCTCCTATACCAGCTCCCCATATCACCCCGATACGGTCTTTGTCTAACTTATCAAAATCCAGACCTGCATCTTTAACGGCCTCGTCAGTTGTCACCATCGCATATTGTGTGAATCTGTCACATTTACGGGCCTCCTTCCTATCCATAAAATCCAAAGGATCAAAATCTTTTACCTCACATGCAAATTTAGTTTTGAATTTTGAAGCATCAAAATGGGTAATGGGTGCGGCACCACTAGCACCAGACAAAAGACCCTCCCAGTATGTAGGAAGGGTATTTCCTATTGGAGTTAAGGCACCCAATCCGGTAATTACTACACGTCTTGGTTTCATTTAAGCCAGGGTTTTATTTTTCTTGCTCGATAAACTGAATTGCTTGACCTACTGTTGCAATATTTTCAGCTTGGTCATCTGGAATTTGAATATCAAATTCTTTTTCGAATTCCATAATTAGCTCAACGGTATCCAAAGAATCGGCACCTAAATCGTTTGTGAAATTAGCATCGGCTACGACTTCATTTTCGTCCACTCCTAATTTGTCAACGATAATTGCTTTTACTCTTGATGATGTGTCAGACATAATCGAATTTTTTTTAAATTATTGTCGACAAAAATATAAAACTTTGAATCAAATCACTATTAAGGCAAAAGAATATAACTTTTCTTTGTGAAGTGGATTTGTAATTAAAATCTGGAATCCCGGATATTTTTGTCGTAAAAGTAATTTTATCAAAAAAAAAAATTAAAAAAATTATCTTATTTGCCTCCGGTTCAGGAACCAATGTGGAGAACATCATCAATTACTTCAAGTTCAATACTGAGGTAGAGATAGTTATGGTTTTTACCAACAACCCCAATGCAGGAGTCATTGATCGTATTTCGTCAATAAAAATTCCAACAAAAATTTTTGATAAAGTAGAATTAAATAATGGTACATTGAAGTACCAAATCGAGCTTTTAAACCCTGATCTGATTGTTTTGGCAGGGTTTTTACTTAAAATACCTTTGGATTTAATTCGAACTTTTAACGGAAAAATTATCAATATCCATCCCGCACTATTACCCAAACACGGGGGAAAAGGAATGTATGGTGATAGGGTACATCAATCCGTTAAAGAGGCTCGAGACCTACAGACTGGTATCACCATCCATAATGTAAATGAAAACTATGATCAAGGAACGATCATTTTTCAAACCAAAGTTGAAATAAAATCTCAAGACAGTATTAAGGATATTGCAAAAAAGGTTAAAAAGTTAGAATATGAACACTATCCTAAGGTAATTAATAAAATTCTATTTCCCTAAAATGCTGGAAAGAATCAATATTTATACCGACGGTTCTTCTCTGGGAAACCCAGGTCCTGGTGGATATGGAATCATTATGGAGTGGAAGGAGATGGGGTACACAAGGGAATTTTCCGATGGTTTCAGGTTGACGACCAACAACCGGATGGAATTACTCGCAGTCATAATTGCACTTGAAAAACTAAAAAAACAACCAATGGAAGTGATGGTTTATTCTGACTCCAAATATGTCATCGATGCTGTTGAAAAAAAATGGGTATTTAATTGGAAAAAAAAAGGATTCAAAGACAAAAAAAATCCTGATCTGTGGAAACGTTATCTCAGCATTCATCGAAAACACAAAGTCAGTTTTAGTTGGGTTAAAGGACATAATAATCATCCTCAAAACGATCGGTGTGATAGACTTGCCTTGAAAGCTGCTAAAAATACTCCTGTAAACATTGATGCTTTTTTCGAACAAAATCAAAAGAAATAACAATCATATAGAGGACCATGAAAACTCTTCAATAACTCTTTGATTAAAAAATTAATTACCGTTTTAAGTTTATTATTTTTGTATGATGAACAATAGACTTCTTATAGTAGGCACAATGGCCTACGATGCTATTGAAACTCCTTTCGGAAAAGTAAATAAAATTTTGGGTGGAGCGGCAACCTACATAGGCTTGTCTGCTTCTCGTTTTGATATAGAATGCGGTATTATTTCTGTTTTGGGGGAAGACTTTGAAAAAGAACATTTAGAACTTTTAGAAGATAGGGATATAGACCTTTCAGGAGTTGAAATTATTCCAGGAGAAGCTACTTTTTTCTGGAAAGGGAAATACCATAACGATCTAAATACTCGAACAACTTTGGATACACAACTTAATGTTTTGGAAAACTTCAATCCAAAGATTCCAGAACACCTCAAAAGTCCTGATATAGTTATGTTGGGAAATCTATCACCTGATGTTCAATTACAGGCATTAGAGCAATTAAATACATTACCCAGACTCATTGTATTGGATACCATGAACTTTTGGATGGAACATGCTCAACTTACATTGGATAAGGTCATTGCTAAAGTCGATGTAATTTCAATTAATGACGAAGAAGCCCGACAATTGTCTAAGGAATATTCATTGGTAAAAGCTGCAGAAAAAATTCATCAAATGGGACCTAAATACGTTATTATCAAAAAGGGAGAACACGGGGCATTACTCTTCCACAAAAATCAGATTTTTTGTGCGCCTGCCTTTCCTTTAGAGAAGGTTTTTGATCCTACAGGTGCTGGGGATAGTTTTGCAGGTGGATTTACGGGTTATTTGACTCAAACTGGAGATATATCATTCAATAATATGAAATCTGCAATCATATATGGTTCTGCGATGGCTTCTTTTGCTGTTGAAAAATTCGGTACTGAAAACTTAGTGAACTATACACCCAAAATGATGGCTGCGCGTCTTAAAGCTTTTAAAGAATTAACTACATTTGAGATCGATATTGAAAAAAAATAATTAAAAGAGATGAGTGACGCCATAAAGCACGAGTGTGGAATTGCAATGATCCACTTAAAAAAGGATCTTCAATATTTCAAAGACAAGTATGGCACGGCTATGTTTGGCATCAATAAAATGTATTTGATGATGGAAAAACAGCACAATCGGGGTCAGGATGGTGCAGGTTTAGCATGTGTTAAGCTCAACATGAGTCCAGGTCAACGTTATATTACTAGGGTGCGCTCCAATTCGCAACAACCCATTCAAGATATTTTTAAAAAAGTGAATAAAGGTGTAAAGCAAGCTTCGAAACAACATTCTGATTTATTGGAAAATATTGATCAATTCAAACAAGTAGTTCCTTTTGCTGGAGAATTGTTACTTGGTCATTTGCGTTACGGAACTTTTGGAAAAAACAGTATCGAAAGCGTACATCCCTTTTTAAGGCAAAACAACTGGATGCATCGTAATTTGATAGTTGCTGGAAACTTTAACCTCACCAATGTTAACGAACTTTTTGACACTCTGGTTGAGCTTGGACAGCACCCCAAAGAAAAAGCTGATACCATAACAGTAATGGAAAAAATTGGTCATTTTTTGGATGATGCTGTTTCTAAAATATATAAAAAACTAAAGAAAGAAGGTTTTAACAAGGAAGATGCTTCCCCTAAGATTGTCGAACTATTAAGCATGAAAAAGGTATTGCGAAAAGCTTCAAAAAAATGGGATGGAGGTTACACCATAGCAGGTCTATTAGGTCATGGAGAATCTTTTGTTTTTAGAGACCCTGCTGGGATCCGCCCCGCTTATTATTACGATGACGACGAAGTCCTCGTTGTCGCATCTGAAAGACCCGCTATTCAAACCGTTTTTAATGTAAACTTTGAAGAAATTCAGGAGTTACCCCCCGGTTGTGCGTTATTGACTAAAAAATCTGGAGCAGTAAACCTTAGTCAAATCCAGGAACCTGTTGAACAGAAATCCTGCTCTTTTGAGAGAATTTATTTCTCTAGAGGTAGCGATGCTGAAATCTATAAAGAGCGAAAAAAATTAGGGAGACTGCTATTTCCTCAAATCCAAAAAGCCATTCGAAATGATTTGGAGAATACTGTTTTCTCCTTTATTCCCAACACCGCTGAAACTTCATTTTATGGCCTTTTGGGGGCCGTGCAAGACAATATCGTACAATCTTTAAAAAACACCATTCAAAATAAAAAATACATCAATAATGGAGTTCTTGAAAAACTCTTTTCATTGCGTCCAAGAATTGAAAAAATAGCTATTAAAGACGCTAAGCTCAGAACTTTCATTACCGAAGATGCTAGTAGAGATGACTTGGTGGCCCATGTTTATGATGTAACTTATGGTGTCATTAAACCCACTGATAATTTGGTAATAATTGACGATAGTATTGTTAGGGGAACGACATTACAAAAGAGTATTTTGAAAATGTTGGATCGACTTAATCCCAAAAAAATCATCATCGTTTCCAGTGCTCCTCAAATTCGTTATCCAGACTGCTACGGTATTGACATGGCCAAAATTGATAATTTTATAGCTTTTAAAGCTACACTAAAACTTCACGAGGATCAAAACACATTAGAGCAAACACTGGATGCCATTTATTCTAATTGTCAGGGCAATCGATACTTACCATCAAAAGAGGTGAAAAATTGTGTGAAGGTATTATACGAACCTTTTTCTGATAAACAAATTTCGGATAAAATTGCTGAAATAATTAAGGGAGATTCCATTATGTCTGAGGTAGAGGTTATTTTCCAAACCATAGAGGGCTTACACCAGTCTTGCCCAAAAAATCTAGGGGACTGGTATTTTTCTGGTGATTATCCCACACCTGGGGGAAATCTGGTAGTGAACCGCGCTTTTATGAATTTTTATGAGGGAAAATCTGTAAGATCCTATCAATGAGAGCATTAATTTTTAAAGGTGGAAAACAAAATTTATTTATTTAAATATGTAGATTTTCTATAATCCATTTATCAGAAAAAAGTGCTTTTTAACGTTTTATTATTCTATCCCCTTCCCTTTAATATAATTTTATTAAACCTGAACATAAGTAGGTTAAGTTCATGGTAAGATTTGGGGCAAAAAGGGAGAATTTATTCTCCCTTTTTATTTTTTTCCAATTAATTCAGATTTATATCTTATTTATTTTGCTCATACAATTCACTCACTTTTTCCCAGTTAATCACATTGAAAAAAGCACTTATATAATCAGGTCTTCTATTTTGGTAATTTAAATAATAAGCATGTTCCCAAATATCTAGTCCAAGAATTGGAGTACCCCCACATCCGATACCCGGCATCAGGGGGTTGTCTTGATTGGCAGAAGAACAAACTTCTAATTTTCCATCGTCATGTAAACAAAGCCAGGCCCATCCAGATCCAAATTGTGTTGCAGCAGCGTTGGAAAAAGCATTTTTAAACTCTTCAAATGATCCATAAGCGGCATCAATTGCTTGCGCCAAGGGGCCAGAGGGAACTCCTTTACTATTGGGTCCCATTACTTCCCAAAACAAACAGTGGTTATAATATCCGCCTCCATTGTTTCTTAAAGCACCATTTCTCATGTCCATATTGGTCAATATGCTCTCTATGGGATCAGATTCCATTCCCGACCCTTCAATTGCTAAATTAAGTTTGGTGGTATAACCGAAGTGGTGTTTCCCATGGTGAATCTCCATGGTTCTTGCATCTATGTGCGGTTCTAATGCATCATTTGCGTAAGGTAATTGTGGTAATTCAAAAGCCATAATAATTTTTTTATTTATTACAAAAGTAGAATTTCTTTTATTCATTCGGTCAGTGATGATGACGAAAAAAACTAATTTTAAGAATTTTACCAACTTATGAAATCGAGTCCTTTTCAAATCATAAATGCTGCTGCAGGTTCAGGAAAAACTTTTGCATTGGTAAATGCCTATCTCCAAAAATTACTCTCTGCTCAAAACGAGGAAGGCCACCAAAAAATTTTGGCACTGACCTTTACCAATAAGGCGGTCAACGAAATGAAGTTTAGAATCTTGAATAACCTCTACCTACTTGGCCATAAAATTGAAGACGATAAAATCAAGCTCATACGTTCTGGTTTAATCATTGATTTGAAAATAGATAAAACTACCCTGCAACAAAAATCCAAAAGGATATTGAATAAAATACTACATGAGTATGCCGCTTTTGAAGTAATTACCCTTGATAGTTTCACCCATAAAATCATTAAGAGCTTTGCGAAAGACCTAAAAATTCCCACCACTTTTGAGGTGACCTTAGATAGTGATTTATTATTGGAAGAAATGACTGAAAATATTTTAGACCAAGCGGGGATCGATCTTCCCTTAACCGAAACATTGGTAAATTTTAGCTTGAGTAAAACCGAAGAACTTAAAAGCTGGAACATCGGTCAAGATCTATTTGATTTTTCAAAACTCCTGATCAATGAAAATGACCGTTTACCTTTATCTCAATTAAAAGATACAAATCAACAAGCTTTTAAAAGCCAAAAAAAAAGTTTTGAAAAACAACTAAGCAGCTTAAAAGAAGAAATCAAAGAATTAGGAAAGGGTACCCTAAAATTAATTAAAGATAAAGGCTTAAGTGCAGAGGACTTTAATCGGAAAACCCTCTACAATCATTTTCACAAAATTGCGAACGGAACGATAGATGGTCTTTATGAAAATCAATTGGAAAAAAACCTCACCGAGGGTCAACGCCTCTCCACCCAATCCCTTTCAGAGTCCAAAAAAATAATTATTGATTCCATAACAGGGCAACTGTTAGAGAACTTCAGTCAAGCAAAATTGATGGTAGGCCACGTTTTACTCCTCAAGAGTCTTATAAGTCAATGGATTCCCTTGTCTTTGATCGGTAGCATGGAAAAAGGACTTGAGAAATTGCAGCTTGCAGAAAATCGATTGTTGCTCAGTCGTTTTAATGAAATGATCGATAAGGAAATTTCAGGCCTTGAAACTCCCTATATATATGAGCGTATGGGGGAAAAATACCGTTACTATTTTATTGATGAATTTCAAGATACGTCTAGACTGCAATGGAAAAATCTCATTCCGCTCATCTCAAATGCTCTGCAGGGCTTGGACAATGCCCAGCAAATGGGATCTCTTCTGCTAGTCGGTGACCCTAAACAGTCCATATACAGGTGGAGGGGAGGGGACAACCTTCAGTTTTTAAGTCTGCTCAATAAAGAAACGCCTTTCCAGTTAGCTCCCGACATCACCCTTTTGTCTAAAAATTACCGCAGCAGATCGGCCATTGTGGATTTCAATAATCAATTTTTCTCATGGATAGGTCGTTTATCTGAGGATCCTCAACAGAAGCAAATGTTTGAGCATCAAACCCAGCAAGAGTTCAACGACAAAAAAGGAGGTCAGGTAATTGTCCGATTTATTGAAAATAGCAACAAGAAAGAAAATACGATACCCCGCTATCAAGCACAAACCGTCAATTCGCTCCAATCAGCACAGTCCAACGGTTTTCTTTGGAAAGACATGGCTGTGTTGGTCAGAAAAAAAGAGCAAGCTTCGCTCATTGCCGAGACACTTCAGACAAAAGATATTCCTTTTATCTCCTCTGAATCCCTTTCTTTGGGCAGCTCCCAAAAGGTAAATTTCCTTTTGGCTTTTATTCGACTGGCAGTGGATCAAGATGATCAGGAACAAAGAAAAGAGATCATCGAATATTTACACCGCCAAAAAGGAGAAAAGAGTGACTTGGATCAAATCCTTAGTCAAATGGTTTTTTTACCCATTTATGCTTTTGAAAAGGAAATCAGAAAACAGTTTGGTGTGTCATTTGACTTTCAGCTTTTTTCAAAGAAATCCATTTACAATGCAGTCGAATATGCCATTGCTTCTTTCGGGTTATTAGAAAATATGGAAGCGCATTTAAATGCTTTTTTAGATGAAATTTATGAATTCAATTCCCGTGACCAAGTAAGTTTCTTAAGCTATCTTGAATACTGGGAGCAAAAGGGTAAAGATCAAAAAATAGTCATACCTGAGGGAACTAATGCAGTAAAAATTATGACCATTCACAAAGCCAAGGGGCTCGAGTTCCCTGTGGTTGTTCTTCCATTTACTTCTGAAGAACTCGTTTCCTCAAAGATTCGAAAAGTATGGTATCCTATCAATAATCATTTTGACACCCCTTTTGAATGGGGGAGAGTCCATTTTTCCAGCAAATTAAAGTACTTAGGTGACAAGGCCGTCGCCTTCTATAATGAACAGGTTGTGGCCGAACGTGGAGATGCCCTCAATACTCTTTATGTAGCCTTTACCCGAGCGGTTTCTCAAATGTATATCATATGTAGCTTAGAAGGTCAAAATGCACCTATGGATAAAAGTTATGCTACTTTACTCAACCACTTTGTAAGAACCAAAAATCAAGAACCTGAGATAGAAATCCCCTTTCAATGGGGCACTGCCCAAAAACAAATACAGGAAAAAGATAAGTACGAAATCAATACCATTCAACCCGATTTTAAAATTCAGCCCAACTGGCAAAAAAGACTTTGGGTACAAATACACTCCAAACACGAGGACGCTAGCCTATCAGCTCTTGGTGAAGGACTACTTATTCACGATTTGTTGGCAGAAGTATCTTTTGCCGGGGATATCCCTGATGTAGTTGCCGGGGCGCTGCTGTCTGGCAACATCAACCATCAAGAATACAATCACTATCTACAAATGTTAAAAAACATTGTAGATCACCCACAACTATCACCATATTATCAAGAAGGGGTGGAGGTTTACAATGAAAAGGATATTTTGATCCCTCAAAAATCTTTTGTCCGTCCCGACAGGGTTGTTAAAAATAAAGATGGATGGGTCATTATTGATTACAAAACAGGAAAGGAGCGACCCCGTCACTCCACACAAATATTAGACTATGCTGCCTTGCTTGAGCAAATGACCAAAGAAAAATTAAAATGCTTTTTGGTATACATTGGAGCAAAAACAATAGTAAAAAAAGTAGTATGAGATTACTTTCCAAAATCAAAAAATGTTGATGAAAACCTTTCTAGACGAAATAGCAGAGGAAATCATCCATTCAAAATATCCTTTTGAATCCCTCAAAATCGTTGTTCCCAGTCGCAGGGCAACCCTCTTTTTAAAAAATGCCATAGCGCGTCAAATTCAAAAACCATCTTTTGCTCCTGAAATTGTAACTATAGAAAATTTTGTGACTGAACTCTCAGGATTAAAAAAGGTATTGCATGTGGATTTAATTTTTGAATTTTATGCAATCTACTGCGATGTATCCGAGAAAAAAAACAGGGACTCATTCAATCAGTTTTTGGGATGGGCCCCAACTATTTTGTCAGACTTCAATCAAATGGACGCCTATTTGGTCAATGCCCAAAACTTTTTTGAATTTCAATTTTCACTTCAAGAAATGACCCAATGGACCAAGAGCGATGACCAAAGTAAAATCATTGAAAACCATTTACAATTTTGGCGCATCATGCCTGCCCTATATAGAGGCTTAAATCAAAGACTTCGACAAAAACAGCAGGGCACCCTCGGTTTTATTTTTAGGGAGGCCACTGACAATTTGGAATTTTATCTTAGTCATAATGACAAACACCATTATTTTGTAGGTTTTAATGCCCTGAATGAGTCCGAGTCACAAATTATTCAAGAATTCATTTCCAGATATAAGGGGACAGCTTTTTGGGACATCGATCAACATTTCTATGATGACAAGGTTCATGCTGCGGGTAAGTTCATTCGACAATACCATAAGGATTGGAAATCCCTTCGTACTCAACCTACGGCCTTTAAAGAGAATTACACCCAACCCAAAAAAATAGAGATCATCAGGGTGAGTAAAAACATAGCTCAAGCTAAGTATGCGGCCCAATTGGCCTATCAACTGACAAATGACCATCCCGATGAAAAAACCGCTGTAGTACTGGGTAACGAATCCCTTTTGACTCCAGCGTTATCAGCCATTGATGACACCACAACGGCATGGAACGTCACCATGGGTTATCCCTTGGAGGACACCCCAACTGCCCATTTTTTTGAGGTGTTTTTTCAGCTACATATCAACCTAAACAAGGGATACTTTTTTTACAAAAATCTCAAAAGTTTATTATCCACCCCTTGGTGTGAATCGCTATTCAAATTCCATTACATAAACATTGAGGATTACTTGAAAGACATAGAGTCTAAAAATTTGTTTCGATTTTCACAGGACAAATTGTATCCAAATGATGACACGCAGTCCATCCAATATTGCTTTTTTGGGCCTATTGATACTATAGGTGATTTCCTTCAGCGACTCCTTAGTCTTTGCGACCACTTTATTTTCTTTTTGGAAAAATCCAATGAGACAGCCGCCACCCTACACTTGGCCTATTTTCAGAAATTTAAATCCCTATTTAACCAATTGGAAGCCATGCATCAAAAGCACTCTTTTGTTGGAGATCTTTCCTCGCTCCTGTTGATATACAGGGCACTAATGAAGGTAGAAAAAATTCATTTTCTGGGTGAGCCTTTAGAGGGAATTCAGTTTATGGGACTACTAGAAACAAGATTATTGGACTTCGATAACTTGGTGATTACCAATCTCAACGAAGGCATTTTACCTGCAGGAAAAAAGTATAATTCTTACTTGCCTTTCGACCTGAGGAAAAAATTCAACCTTCCCACCTTTTTGGAAAATGATGGCATCTACACCTATCATTTCTACCGTCTTCTTCAAAGGGCCAAAAGAGTTTATTTACTTTACAATACCCAAAGTGACGGTCTAAATTCTAAAGAAATGAGCCGATTTTTATATCAGTTGAAATACCAAAAGCAAACCCATCACCACATCGAAGAAAAGCAATTGATTCTAAATTATCAAACCCCAGCTATTCCCGAACGTAAATTCGAAAAAACAGAAAAAATTCTGCAAAGACTGAGGGCTATTGCCAAGAAGGGTTTTTCCCCTTCCTCACTTTCCCTTTATCTTAGAAATCCTCTAGATTTTTATTATCAAAGGGTTTTGGGAATTAAAGAAAAAAATACTATAGAGTTCACGATTAACAATATGAACAGGGGTAATTTGGTTCATGAAGTCATAGAGCAACTCTATTTACCCTATAAAAATCAAATCCTTTCTGTTCCTGATTTTCAAGAAATGAAAAAGCGTCTTTTGCCCTTGATGGAGGAACACTATAAATCCATTTATCACGGAACCCACAAAAAAACAGGAAGGAACCACATTATTTTTCAGGTACTCAAAAAGTCGATTTTGGACTTCTTGGAGGTAGAACAAAAACAAGTCAAAGAGGGAAACCAGATCAAAATTCTTCATCTTGAACATCCATTTGAGCGAAGTTTAAGTATACCCGGAATAGACTTCCCTGTCAAACTAATCGGTGTGATAGACCGCATTGATTTATACAATGAAACCTTGAGGATCATTGATTATAAAACGGGAAAGATAGAACTCAAACATCTCAAGTTGCCCCACTGGGAAGTCTTTGATGAGCAAACCGAATACGCCTATTTATTCCAAATTTTACTCTATTCCTATGTACAAAAATCATTGATATCTCTATATCCAAAAGCCAACGCAGGAATTATTTCTTTTCGGAATCTACCCCAATACTTTATGGCTTTTTCACATGTATCCAAAGAGGACAAGCTCATAAATCCAGAAATTCTAAATCGATTTGAAGTTATTTTATTTAAAATTATCAACGAAATTTTTGATTCAAAAGTTAATTTTGAAGACAAAAGTTAATTGTTGAAGATTTCAATTTTATATTCAATATATTTAAAAAATAATTCCCATGAGCGATCAAATGGACAAAAATCAAACTGAAAAAGGGATAAAGAAGGAAAAACTCAATTGGTTGCTGCGGGTCATTACCTTGGGAGATCGGTTCTCATTGCAAGACTTCTACGATCGTATCAAGAAAGGTTTTGTTGAGTTTTTGATCGTATTTTTTGGGGTATTGGTTTCATTTGGTGTAGAGAGTCAAGGGGAAGATTTTGATGATAGAGAATCCAACATTGATAATCTTGTTGGGCTTAGGGATGAAATGATTGATATAAAAGAATATACTCAAATTTATATTGAAGAAAATCAGTGGATAAGAAACCTTTATACTCAACTTTATCAAAAATGGGAGATAGAAAGTGATAGTGTTTTTGTATTTCTAGACGAATCAGATGGTCAATTTTATTCTCCCATTTCATTCTATAACAATTATAATCCCTTTAACCCTCCAAGAGTAGTTTATGAAGCTATAAAACTCGATGGAACTTTTAGATTTCTGGGATCGGAGGTAGGACGTTTTGTAAACAATACCTACGATGGCACAGATCTAAAATATTTGATGTTGAACTCTGACAGAGAAGAAAAAGTATATGTAGATCAATTTGAATCCAGAATAGCAAACAAATGGATATACGATTTGGATAAGATCGATTTATACGACATGAACTTCTTTATTAAAAATCGAAATTATATCCAAGACGATAAATATTTAAAATACAACCTTTTCAAAAGGTTAGGACTATGGGAGCAAATATCTGAGCAATTGGCGGAGTATGATGCAGAATTGGAGGTCAACATTAGAAAGCTTGATTCTGTTATAAATGTTAAAGATGAGGAATTTGTTCTAGTATATTGGTGGTTCTAGGCTTTTTCAATTAGACCAGCAACTATTTTGCCTGATATCAAAGCAGGGGGTACACCAGGACCGGGAACTGTCAATTGTCCAGTAAAATAAAGATTTTTCACCTTTTTACTTTTCAATTTAGGTCTTAAAAAGGCGGTTTGTAATAATGTATTTGCCATGCCATAAGCATTACCCTTATAAGAATTGTAAACCGAAATAAAGTCATTCACACCAAAAGACTCCCTAAACAAAATATCATCTTCAATTTTTTGATCGGTTAGTTTTTCCAATCGCTTTAATACGATATCAAAATATCGATCTCTTAGTTCATCAGTATCCTTCAATCCTGGAGCTAAGGGAATCAAAATAAAACATGCCTCTTTTCCTTTTGGCGCCATATTTGGATCAGAAATAGAGGGAAAATTAGCATAGAAAAGTGGCTCCTCTGGCCATTTTTCCGTATCATAAATAGTTTCAGCATGTTTATCAAAATCCACATCAAAAAACAAAGTGTGATGGGAAACATTTTTCACTTTTTTATTCAACCCTAAATAAAAGAGCAGTGAAGAAGGAGCAAATGTTTTCTTATCCCAATAGGCTTCAGTGTAGGCACGTTGATTTTTGGGCAGTAATGTCTCTGTATGGTGATAGTCAGCACCACTCAAAACTATGTCTGAAAGGACTATTTTCCCATTGGTTTTCAACCCTACCGCCTTTTGGTTTTCCAGTAATATTTCTTCCACAGGACTATTTACATGAATTTTTACCCCAAGACTTTCGGCCAGTTTTACCATCCCTTTTACAATACTGTACATTCCATCTTTGGGATGCCAAGTTCCCAATCCAAAATCTGCAAAATTCATAAAGTTGTAAAAAGCGGGAGTATCTGCAGGTTTTGCTCCTAAGAATAGTACAGGAAACTGAAGGATTTGTGACAGCTTAGGATTATTAAACTCTTTGGTCACTTCTTTTTTTATATTTGAAAAAAAGTAACCTATTTTTTTGATGGTATCGGGGGTAACTAACTCCAATGGAGAAACGCCAGGGCGGTACACTAATTTATCAATCGCAATCTTATAATTGTCAGCCGCTTTGGCGATAAACTTTTTGAGCTTGGCAGCACTACCTTGCTCAACAGTTTCAAAAGCATCACAGATCTTTTCCAACGAGTCTCCGATGTATATGAAATCGTTCTCACCGAAATAGACTTGATAGCCCGGGTCCAATCGCTCCAACTCATAATAGTTGCTTACTGATTTGCCAAAATCTCCAAAAAACTTTTCAAAAACATCGGGCATCCAATACCAAGAGGGACCAATGTCAAATACAAAACCATCTTTTTTAAATTGTCGGGCTCGGCCCCCAGGGGTACTGTTTTTCTCAAAAATTTCAACTTCATGTCCAGACTGTGCCAAATAACATGACGCAGACAATGACGAAAAACCAGAACCGATAATGCTAATGCTCTTTTTCATTCCTTACAAAGCTATCAATAAACCGAGTAGTTTTTGTGATAATGGGGCTAAAAATCCTTCGACTTTACAACAATGTATTACTATTACCTAAATATTCAATCCAAATAAAACTACTTTTTTTTCCCTCTTCTCATCGAATGAATTTCCTCTACAAATGATGCTGAAATAATACCTGTTGGAATGGCCACAATCCCAATCCCAATCAGTGAAATGATAGATGCAAAAATTTTCCCTCCAGCAGTTACTGGATAAACATCACCATAGCCTACAGTAGCTAGCGAAACAGTGGCCCACCATATGGACTCAGTGATGCTGGAAAACTTATCAGGTTGGGCCTCATGCTCTAAATAATAGATCGCAGATGCAGAAAACAATATCGCCAATGCTGAAAGAAATAAGGTAAACTTCAATTCATTACTAACTCCCTTCAATGCTTTTACAAATAACTTTAAAGAATTGCTGTCTCTGCCCAACTTAAAAATACGGGTCAGACGAAACAGTCTCAAAATCCTCAAGAACCTTCCATCCACTTTTACAAACTGGTTAAGGTAGAAAGGCAAGATGGAAATCAAGTCAATCAGACCAAAAGTGCTGAACACATATTGATATACCCCTTTCATTCGTTTGTCCAAATAGGCAATACGAACGCGATACAAGTATTCAAAAGAGAAAATATAAATAGATATCGCTTCAAATAAATGAAACATTTTACCATACACATTTCTAATAGAAACATGAGACTCTAGAATCATTGCAAATACGTTGCCAATAATAAGTAAATAGATGAACTTATCGAAAAAAACCTGAGATTTCAAGACGGATTATTTTTTGGAGAGGTCAATGAAAATACCAATCATTACTCCTACAATGGAAACGATAACAACAAAGGCTACAAATGAAGGTGTCA
>CACLQG010000012.1 GCA_902609035.1 uncultured Bacteroidota bacterium | reverse complement strand
TTTTGAATATTTTTTAGATAATCATTTCTCTGGATAATAAAATTGGCTTTGCTAACAAGTTCTCTGTTCTTTTGATTCAGCTCTGATCTAATTTTTTCTTTTTCTAATTCTAAGCGGCTTCCTTTTTCCTTTTGATAGTTGAAGTTAATCCTGATGGTAACCAGTGAAAAAAAAAGAATTACAGAAGCAATGATTAAAAAATACAGATAAGAATTGTATTTAATTCTACTTTCGTTGAGGGCTCTTGCCGAATCGGACAAAAGTATTTGTGTTTCAAGATCGTTTAATGTTTTGAAGACCTTAGACGAATTTGCACCAGATGATATGAGAATCAAAGAATCTTTAACACTCAAAAGCAAATCGTTATTCTTAGTTTTTTTATAGATTTTTTCTAAAACCCTATAGTTATACCTTTTTTCTTTATCGCTAATATTTTTGAAACTTAAGTTTTTTAAAGCAATTTCTTTAGCAATATCTGTTTGACCAATAGCTAAATAGCACTCTGAAAGCTTAGAGCCTGTTACATTAATTTCTACTGGAAATAATTTAAAAAGCTCGTTAGCCTTAAGTAGGTTTTTAATTGCTTTTTTATATTCTTTTTTTGACTGGTAATAAGCCCCCATAATTGAATACGCATATCCAAAATTTCGGATTAAAAGTGATTTTGATAAATCATCTTCATTGTTTTTTTTAGACTCAAAAAATTCATTGATCTCATTTAATTTATTTTGAGCTGAAATTAAATCCCCCTTAAGAAGTTTTACAGACAATAGCTGTGACATTGAATATAATATAGTTGAATTATAGTTTTTATCCTCTCTAGGATTTGAAACTAAACTATCATATACCTTATAATATATTTCCTCTTGCTTATTGAATTCTCCTTGTGCACCATAAACTAATCCAATATTTGAATTGGAGGTGAAGAGTCCATTACTTTTATTAACAGGATCCTTTGCAATATCAAAAAGCTTCTTAGCTTCCTCAAACTTATCCATTGCCTTTTCATAATTGCTATTTTTAAAATAAATATTTCCAATGTTAAGAACCACCCATGGTGGATTGGTTTTGGAATAAAGAGTTTTTTCCATCTTTATTTCCTTTATAGAATTCCTTATATGAAGTGCAGAATTGAAGTACTCTAATGCTGACGAGTAAAGCTCCATGTAGAGTAAAATTTCACCAATCTTTGAGTAGATCCCAACCAATTCTTGGTCTGGGTCATCTCCAACTCTAAGCTCTAGGTATTCTAATCCATATTCAATAGCCAAATTGGGGTTTAGGTGTTGATATTTATAAATAGAATCTCTCAGGCGATGGTTTTGCTGAGCATTGAGAAGTGAAATGTTTACAAAAAAAAGAAAAAGGAAAATTCTGCGATACATGCTATTTTTTCAGGTAAAAAATATTAATATAGTAAATATTAAAATAATTAGGACTTCAAGTAGTTGCCTAAGAATCATGACTTATTCTTCTTTTGGAAAATAAATTTTTAACCTATTTGAATGCTTCAAAAGACATTCTTTTTTTCATTTACATAATGTGATTTTACTCCATGAGGCAAATCATTATAAACTAAATAATAAAAGTCCATGAATAAGTAATATATGTAGATTTAATAAAGATTGTCAATAGGTTAATAAATAAAACTACTGCATTTCTAACGCGAAAGAATAAAATCATAAGCTTTTCCCCTTTTAGACTTAAAATGAATCTAAAGAATAAGTAGAGCCTTTTAATCATTTTTCAGATCATGGTTTCCTATTCAGTTATCCGATCTACCAATTGATCCGGTAGTGCATCCTCTAAATCCTCAAGGTGCAGTTGCATCTTTTCTTTTAGTGATGAAACTACTTCTGGATAGATGTTAGCGACATTGTATTTTTCAGAAATATCTGCCTGAAGGTCGAATAACTCAGGTTGATCAAGGACTAGAGTCGGTCGTCCATAATGGATAACCTCTCTTTGTTTTAAGTGTAGTTTATGCTGCTGATTTCTGTAGGCGTGCAGTTCAGCAAATGCCCAATAATAAAAATCCTTTCTAGGGCTCTCGCTTTTTTGAGTCAAAACCTTGGACAAATCATAGCCATCCATTTTTCGGTCAGTAGGAATCTTTCCACCTGATAAATGGGCAAATGTGTTTATCAAATCAAGTGTAGACCCCATGCCATTTACCCTACCCGGGGTTACAATACCCGGTCCCCAAAATATCGTTGGTACTCTTTGGCCTCCCTCAAAAGTAGTCCCTTTGCCAGCTCTTAATGGGCCAGCAGAACCACCATGGGTCTTAAACAACAACCAAGGACCGTTGTCTGAAGTGAAAACCACTAATGTATTTTGATCCAATTTGTTTTTTTTTAGAGCCTTAATAACTTCTCCTACACTCCAATCAATTTCTTCAATAACATCAGCATAAAGACTGGCCTTGCTTCGCCCCCTAAACTGCTCGGAAGCAAAAATGGGCATATGAGGCATACTGTGAGCGAGATACAAAAAGAAGGGTTGATCTTTATTTTTTTCGATAAAATCTACCGCTTTTTCAGTATACCTTTTGGTAATGGTAGTTTGATCCGCAGGACGTTCAATTACTTTAGTATTTTCAATTAAAGGAACATTGAAAAATTCAGTTTCTGAAAAATAATCCGGATCAATGGATTTCTTAAAATAAATTTCCCAACTGTCGCCGAGAGCATCCATATCATTGGAATAAGGAATTCCGTAATAATAATCAAACCCTTGACTTTGAGGTAAGAATTTTGGTAGGTGCCCTAGATGCCATTTTCCTATTGTCGCAGATGTATAGCCTTTTTCTTTTAATACCTCGGCAATGGTAATTTCCTGATGAGGGAGTCCATTGGCAGAATCAGGGAAAAAAACATGCCTCTTTGAGGAAGTCATCCCATTTCGAATTGGATATCTGCCCGTCAATAATGCAGCTCTACTTGAAGTACAAACAGGATCGGCTACATAAAACTGTGTCCACTTTTGTCCCTGTTTAGCCATCTTATCAATATTTGGCGTTCTAATAATGGGGTGGCCAAAAGAGCCTATATCCCCATAACCCAAGTCATCACAAAATACGACAACAAAATTGGGTGGATTTTTGGATTGAGAGGAAAGGGTGAAAAAGGGACTTAATATTAATAAAAATATAATAAGGTTTTTCATGTTGGAGTTTTGATTTTTAAAACTATTAAGGCTAATATAGTTAGAGTCAATTGGATTTGCATAAAGTTTTTTTGAAAAACCAATTTGAATTGGATTCAAATAAATTCTTAGTTCAACGATTCCCCTCATTTTTCTCCCGTAAGGATTCTATATTCCTCCTCTAAGGGTATTACAAAGATCTTTCCATCTCCAATTTTATCTGTTGCTGCTGAATCAAGAATGTCATCAATAGTTTTTGGGCAAAATCATCATTGACAACAATCGAGAAATGTCTCCTTTGAATTTCAGAGTTACTATATGTAATACCTCTGCATACATGTAACTATTTTTCATTGCCAAGTCCTAAACCATCTCAAATAGCTGAAGAAATTAACCTCCCTAGAGGTATTTAAAAATTATTATTGTTAAAATAGTTCAGTAAGTAAATGGCCTAAGTTTTAATAAAGCGCCTCTATAATTAGTTTAAAAAAGAACTTTCAAATAATTTACTCAAGTATTTCATTTTTACCCACCAACATTTTGTCGAATTTCAAATCGTCGAGTCCTTGTTGATCAAACGGGTCTTCAATGTATTCTTGGATGTTGTAGAGTGCCATCAATATAAATCCAATAATAACAGAAAAGAAAAGTGAAACGACCAATTCTAAAAAATTATTATTAACGAAGCTTGCCAAAATATTGGAATTGTAAACTAGAGGTGACAAATAAATAAAAACCAAACAATAAACCCTTAGAGAGATGGGTGTTGAGTGTATTTTTAAGGTATTCAATTTTTCTACAGATTCAAATAATTCATTCTTTACGCGGATGATGCTATCTTTCTCCCTTTCGTTATAAAGTTTTTTGTATTGGGTAAGTGTATAAAAAATTTCTTTCCTCTTACTCCTAATATTATCCATATTATTTGATGAATTATCAGTAAGGACAAATATTAAATTATCTTGTAAGCTTAACAAGGTTTTGAAAAAAGAAGAATAATTTTTTTTGTTTATCCCATCCACAGCATGAAATAGATTTGACAACTCAATCAGCTTATTTCTAAAACTATTGAATTCACTTAATGCATCTTGTCTTTTTTGATAAGCACTTGTTATAGAAAAAACCAAAGGAAAAACAATCGCTATACTCAATATTGTAAAATCAATTTGAAGATTGAAATCAAATTTATCATAAAAAAAATAAACTACTAAAGTTTCAATTACAATCAGTACCATACGATAATTTATGGCAGAAAATAATACTCTGATTTTCATAAGGAATTATTTAATTGTGAATTAATTTAGTAAAATAATTATATAATGTATTTGTAAATAAAGTTATTGTTAAATTGAAATACAATTAAATGGATGCTAAGGATTTACTTTGCAGTATAAATGCAGTAGTTTTTAAAAATAATAATATGAAAAAATACCTTTTATCAATTGTTATTTTTTTAGCATCTTGTACAAAAAATGAAACTAAAACAGAGCCAACTATTTCATTTTTTGATAATTTCGATGGAAAGATTTGGTACTATGGTTATACCTACGTCCAGTTCACTACTGAAGATTATATCCAATTTGTAAAAAATAATGGGAGTCAAGGGTCAACTTTTTTAAATGTTTGCGAGGTTCATGATGGCGAAGCATTTTCGCGCAATTTAAGCTGGGGAGATAATATCAATATCTATGAAACAGGTTGCGAAAATAATTACGTTGAACTTGTTCAAAATACTGAAAACGAATTGATTTATCGATCCACTTATTATGCAGCTAATGTAACTGATGGAATGTGTTCAGAAATGGAGTTACAGGACTTGCCTACAAATCCACAACTGATTACATGGACCGTAAAAAATAATGTAATGACAGTGGTTCATGAAAACGAGGAATCAATTACAACTGTTTTAACACTTATTGATAAGTTTGATTCGGATTGCATTAATCAGTAACTTACATATTTTGTCTGAGCTTAAATCAAAGAAAACTTTAGTAGATTGGATTAGTAGATCAAAAAACAATTTAATCCTGGCATGTGCCCCAAATAGGTTTATTTGATTCCTTAAGAGAAGAAAGTAAAGAAAAATTTAATGGCTCGGTTAAAATTCTACTAACACACCATCCGCTTAGGTCTTGATCAAACAAAGTAAAGGTAAACATAAAGCCCATATTGGTAACATTTGAGGTTTCCCAATTTCCTATTGGCTGATTAAATGAATAGGCAGAATAAAACATCCCAGACATGCTGGTAACATTTGAGGTTTCCCAACCTCCTATATCTTTATTGAATGGAGTATTTGAAAACATTTGTGCCATAGATTTAACATTTGATGTGTCCCAATTTCCAATGTCTTGATTGAATGATTCAGCAAGGCTAAACATATTTTCCATATTATTTACATTTGAGGTATCCCAGCTGCTTATATCTTGATTGAACTTTAACTTGTTTTCGAATAACGAGCTCATATCACTTATTTTTGAGGTACAAACACAACTAACATCTTTATCATTATCTACCATTTGTCTTAGTTGACCTTCGTTTACTACAGTATACTCTTTTCCTTGAACAATAGCAGTTTCTCCTACCTCAGCCTCTAAACATTTAATTGTTATATTGTTTTCATCTAATGTTATATTTTGTATTGAAAAATTCTGACCAAGACTATTTTCCCTATCAAAATCAACTATTTCATCTAATTTATCCTCACAGGAATATATAAGTAAAAATGCTATTGAAACAATTTTAATCTGTCTTTGACTCATCATTTGAATTATCATATATATTTCAATTTTTATTTTTTAAGCTCTTTTTGGGAATATATCGTCAAAATAGATGCGATTAAAAAAAATTAATTTTAATCAACCGAGTGATATTAATATCAAACATAAATAATTTAGTTGTAAAAAAGAATTAATAACGATTTCCTCAACTTAATCAAAAGATTTAATCTTATTTCCTTTCAAAAAATAGATTGTTTCAAAGGTCTCTATTTTTTCTCTTTAAGTATCGAAAACTATAAATTCATGAGAATAATAAAAATAAATACAGCATCTGTAAAATGCTCTTTAACATTGGTTATTTTCATTATAGTTATTAAAAACAACAATAAAAGTTCCTATATTAGACTAATGGAATGGTACATAAAAAACCGATGGTGGATATGGGGAATTACAGGAGTATATCTTGCCTACAGGATTTTTCTATCGATAGCTTATTAAGCTCAATTGTAACTCATAATGAATATAAAAATAGTTTTTCTTCTGTTTTATTTTTTATTAACTATTAATATGAATGGCCAACAATTAGACTTAAATAATATCAAAATTGACGACGTTAGAAATCTTCTAGGAAATGTTTTGGGTAAAGAAGAAAAAACAAAATCTAATTGGTCTGGAACTATTGGCGATCCTAATTTTAATATTGCTGACAGAATAGCAATAAATGACGTTATTGATGCTTATGGTATTTTTTGGGATACCAATAATCTCAATGGATATTTATCTATTTTTTCTGAAGACGCTAAAGGTGTTAGTTATAGTTCAAGTGGTGAAAAAATCACTTATTCAATTAAGGATGAAATAGAGATGATCAATTCTAAGGAAAGGATGGATTATTTTATTGATAATAAAATGCAAAGAAGACATATGATGTCTAACATTATGTTCATTGAATTGTCAGAAAATTTTGCTCACTTGAAAAAGTATATGACTCTTTTAACGACAAATAATAATTCCATAACGGAAATAGTAAGCCCTATTTTTTATGATTTTAAACTCAAAAAGATAAATGGTATCTGGAAAATTACCTACAGAGAAATAAATTTAGATAAACCACTTGACTTACCAATTAAGCAATGAAATCTGAAATTTAAAGCATTAAGAAAGCTTTTTTAACTATCCCTGCATTCATATATTTTAAAATAACAATGATTATATTTTTTGGATTATTTTGATTTTATATTTAAAATATTTTAAATCTGCGTGAAAAATTGAACCTTAAAATGCTGCTTTATTGGTTGCTCTTGAAGTTAATAGACTATCATGAAAAAATTCACGATAGGTTCTGTATCTAATTTTGTAGAAAAAAAATTTAGGTAAACTAAGGCAAAAGAGAATTACAAAATAGTTAATGGTTAAGTCATTAGGTCAAGTTTAATCAAACAAATTTGGTTTATTTGGGAATATAATAATTTCTAAAAGGAACCGGAAAATATATTTAGACTCGATGATTAAAATTGAAAAAAATTAGTGGCAAGGGAAACAATTAACTGAAGATTAATTGAAGATTGGAATTAAAAGGAATATTAATTATTAAGCTTTTAAGTCTAGTTCGCTTAAATTTTGAAAATTACTATCCCAAGAAGAACGAAAACAGCTATTAGTAGAACTGAAAAAGCAATTTGATATATGTAAAAATTTATTGACTTATTTGAAGGCTTTATAGTTTTTGATTCACGTGTTTCCAAGATTGACCCAAACATTACTAATAAAACCGGAGCAAAAAGGACACATCCGATTATAAATAACTGTAAGTCACTCATTTTTTTGGAAGAGTATTAAGGAAAACCCCATAGATAATTATTGTTGGAACCCAGATGGAAACGTATTGACCCATTTCCTTCTCACCAGAGAACCAAAGATATACAGAGAGGATAAAACTCAAAAAGGCTGAAGTTAAAATAACAATGTCTCTTTTTCTCAATTTAAGTTTTAATTTTTCTAAATATACAAAACTAAATTGATATTCATAAATATTGAGAATGATGATAATATTTGAAAATTAGAGATGAATCCATAGTCTCAAACTATATGAATTCATAGCAGTAATTGCTCTTTAGGGAATTTTTTTCATCATAAAACAGAGTACTAATAGTCATCTCACCTAATGGAAAATTATGGACAATAATGAATTTTTGACCCCTTACAAATTGAACTTTAGACATGAACGAAAATTATCTTTATTTTAAAAGATGTTTTAATTGGAAAATTAACTAAATGAAATTCATATAATTATACTCTAAGAATTTTTTGAAGGTTCCAAATAATAATTTTTATTTTAAAATAATGAAAAGATCTTTATTGACTATCGCCTTGGGCATTCTATTATCAATACTCATTTATTCTTGCCAGAATGATATAAAGGAAATAAACGTAAAATCAAAAAATCCAATTTTTGAAGGTTGGTATGCTGATCCTGAGGGAATGGTGTTTGGCGATCAGTATTGGATATTTCCTACCTTTTCAGCAAAATATGAAGATCAAGTATTTTTAGATGCATTTTCATCAAAGGATTTAATTCAATGGAAAAAACACAAACATGTTTTAGACACCTCTATAATCAAGTGGGCTAAACAAGCCTTATGGGCCCCTTCAATAATTGAGAAAAACAAACGCTATTATTTATTCTTTTCTGCGAACGATCTTCAAAGACCAGGGAGGCCCTACTGGAATGAAAAGGATGATATAAGCCATTACGGAGGTATTGGAGTAGCTGTTGCTGACACACCGTCGGGGCCATACGAAGATTACCTTGGAAAGCCCCTACTTAGTGAATTTCATAACGATGCACAACCTATCGATCAATTTGTATTTAAAGATATCGACGATACTTATTATATGTTTTATGGGGGTTGGCAGCATTGTAATGTAGCCATCTTGAACGATGATTTTACAGGTTTTATGCCTTGGAGTGAGAATCAGATTTTTAAAGAGATTACACCTGAAGGTTATGTTGAGGGCCCGTTTATGTTCAGAAAAAAGAATAGCTATTATTTTATGTGGTCGGAAGGAAATTGGGGAAACGACACCTACAAAGTAGCCTATGCCATGTCTAAAAATGCCGCAGGGCCTTACAAACGAATCGGAACCATTTTAGAATCTGATAAAACTATTGCCACTGGAGCAGGTCATAATTCAGTCATCAATATACCAAATACAGATCAATGGTTTATTGTTTATCACAGACGTCCCATACCCAATAAGGGACGTGACCATCGAGTAGTATGTATTGAACGTTTAGAGTTTAATGAGGATGGTACGATCAAAGAGGTAAAAATGACATTCGAAGGAGTCAATCCAAAATTTAAATAATCTAATCCCTTTCAAAAAAGTGGATCCAAATCAGTTACAAATTATATTATGAAATAATATACAAAACAGTTTTAACTATTTGACATAGTTCACTTTAAACTGGTAAGCACCCGATCCTAATCTTAACTCAGCGATGTTATTTTCAAATCCAAGTAATTGAATCTCCCCAGAACTTTTGATAGGTTTGTTATTTTCCAAAATATCTGATACCGCTCTCGCTGGAATAAATACAGTGGATGATGTATTGTGAGGAACTGTCAATTCAAGTAAATAGTCCTCATCAGTTTTTTCCCAACTTACATTAATTTTTCCATAGGAAGAAACATGGTGTCCTTTTGCCCATTGAAGGGATTCATGAAATGCAGGTTTTACAATAAATTCTTTGTATCCAACTTTTTTTGGGTCGAGTTGAATACCCAAAACTCCACGCTGAAACCAGCCTCCAATTCCATTTAAACAACCATGCACACGAGAATTGCATTCACTCCAATATTCAGGCCAAGTTATTTCTCCACGTTCTATAATTTCTCCATAACTGGGGTAAGTAGTTTGACTAGCAAGTGTATACAACAAATCGTGATGGTAATTCTCAGTAAGGTATTTAACTAAAAAATAGGTTCCATGGATTCCAGTGTCAAAATGTCCATTCTGTGATACAAGTATTTCTTCTTTGAGTTTTGATTCAACTTTTGAAATATCATTTTTTGGAACAACGCCAGCTATGAGGGGTAAAACCAAATGTGTTTGCTTACTGTCAATGTAAGTGTTGTTATCAGGATTGTAAAAACTATGATTGACTGCCTCGCTTATTTCCTCAGCCTTAGTCCTGTACTTTAATTCTGTTTCTCTCATCTTTAATATTTCGGCAATATTGGCAGCAATTTTCAAAACATAAACGTAATAACAGTTGTTAAATAGAGCGGCCTCTGGGGTATGACTTCCCTCATCTTTCCTTGGATTAGCCCAGTCACCTAAAAATAGCCATTTCTTATCTCCATTATACTCCCAATCTCCTGGTGATACGACATCAAGTAAACCTTTTTCATTTTCATTTTTTTCGAGATATGATAGCCACTTTATAGCTGCTGGAAAACTATTTTCGAGAATCCTAATATCTCCATAATTTAAATAAAAATCCCAAGGCATGGTAAGAATAAATCCACTCCATGCAGGCCCACCGCCTCCACCAAGTGTTGGTGCAGTATGATTAATTCTTCCATTTTCATCCTGAATATCTATCCAATCTTGCGTCCATTTGGTAAAAAAGGAATGAGAAGTAAAAGCGTCAAGGGCTATTTCCAAACTGCCATGTGCATCACCACCATAACCAAGCCTTTCTCTATGTGGGCAATCCACTGTCATTCCACCAGTGGATAAACTTTCATAAGTGTAACAGGTGTAATTGTATATTTTATTGAGCAGATCATTCGAACATTCAAAACTTCCTATTCTGGCTCTGTCGTTTGTAACTTGATATCCACGAATATCTGTCAGCTCAGGTTGATAATCTATACCACTTATAGTAACGTATTCAACCTGATGGTAGGTAAATCGATTACAGAAAATAGCTTTGCCTGATTCATCAATCACTACAGTATTCATTTGATTAAATTCTTCCTCTTTGTCTGGCCAGGATGAAGCTGAAATTCTAATTTCTTGTCCAGGTATCCCTTTAAGTGAAGCCTCAATCCAACCAGTGTAAATTTTATCCATGGTGAACTGATAATTTCCCTCTGACAATTTCTTTACACCTATTGCGCTTATTTTTTTAGTCTTGCTATTTGGTTCTATAAAGTCCGATGACAATTTTAAGTTGAATTTTACTTCATCTACATTTGTCCAAAACTTTTGATTATTACTGTCCTGAGTCCATGTAATGTCTCGACCCGAATCATCTATGAAATCACCCCCGAAATTACTATTTTGCCAAGCGCCCAAATGAAATGTGTTACTTAATGAAAATTTCCAACTTTTATCTGATGCAAACCAGTCATTATTAATTTTAAACTGAGCCCTACACAAAGGACTTTTGCCCAAATTGAAACTTACCTTTGGGTTTCCATCCTTAAAATTTGCCCAACCCGAAGCTAGCCAAATAACAATGTTATTTTCTCCTATATTTAAATAGGATGCAATATCATAACTGGAATAAAGCACCCTGTTTCTTAAATCGGAAACCGAAGGGCTTAGAACCGCATCACTTACTCTTTTACCATTTATGTATAGTTCATGAAAACCTACTGAGGCTATATAGGCAGGTGCAAAATCAGGAATGTTTTCAATCATAAAACTATACTTTATAAAAGGGTAATTACTTGATTTATTTGTAGGAGTATGAACCCATTTTGAAATCCAATCCTCTTCATTTAATATTCCAGTTTGAAAAGAAGCCCATTGACTAAACTTACTTTTAGTTCCTAAGTTATCCTCAATCTGAACTCTCCAATAATATTTGTTTGCAGACTTTAGAGGCTTTCCATTGTAAATTACATTGACTGACTGATTAGAAGAAACTACTCCTGAATCCCAAAAAATATCAGAAACTTTTGAAGGAACATTGTCCGATTCTACCACAATAATTCTATAAGAACTTTGGCTGATATTACGTTTTGCTGATGCTTTGATTTCCCAGCTCAAAAACGGTTGATATTTTTGAACACCCTTTGGGTTAATTTGATATTCGCATTTAAGATTTTCGAGTTTTAAATTACTTTTATTTTGAGCATTGCATAAGTTTAAAATAAAAAAAATACACAAAATGATTAACGTTAAATTGTAAGATTTCTTCATGATATATGTTGATATGTTTCTTGAATATACAGTTAAAAAAAATATGAGTTGTCCTTAATAAATCTTCTTAATAAAATCAACAGAAATAGATCTTTTCATAATTGGTAATCAGATATAATGAGCCCTCCCTAAGACCCTAGTAAACTTTTGTCAACACTTATCTAACATAGCTTTTAATAATGCTATTAATGTGGGACATTTATCAATAGAGGTTGGTTTAACTTATCTAAGGGATAGAAGTGCAAGATTAAACCCAGGGAGATATTCCCCGACTGTGTTGAAATAAAAAATGCTCCCCTTGCTAGGGTTAATTACTATTTTTTCTCTGCCATTTTTTCTTGATAGAGAGCTATTTCCTGCATAAGCTCAGTTGGGTCCAGATAGCATTTTGTGGAAATTATTTTGTCTTCTTTCCATTGCCACCAACAATGAAATGTATTTTTTTGAACTTTACCTGTGATTTTGGATTTCGCTGACCAATCAGACCAGTGATTAGTGTATATGTCTCCATTGTTATAATACATTGTTGTGATGTATGGGTCAACATGCTTTAAATCATCGTAAAGAACAGAATGAAAATTGTAGCCTTCAATAATTTCTTCAGCAGTATATTTAATGCTGTTAAAATAATGAACCCCATCCTCAGTAAAATATTCTTTCGCTAAATCAAAATTTCCATCTTGATATGCCTGAGCTAATTTTTTTATAATTGTTGTTTTTTCATCATTTTCATTTATTATTCCACTCAATGGACCGCTATCAATAGTCGTGTTTTGACAGTAAGTAAATAATAATGATAGCGTAAGGAACAAAATAATGTTTTTCATTTCGAATAATTTATAATTAATACTTCTAATATATAAAATATAAAAGTTATTAAAAATGAATCTTTAATTTATATACAACTTCAATAGTGCATTAAATTCGTCTAAATCAAACTCATTTCCATAGAATAAAGTACTCATTTTCATAAATATCAGCTGCAATAATAAATGCTGTTTTAATTTCTTCCTCGCCTGCTCATAAACGCTTTTTCAGCAATGTGATATTAAATAAAATATTTACATTTTGTTGAATCTGAAACAGCAAGTCCTACTATAATGGGAACTCTTTTCATCTATAGCACCTTCCGAATAAAACGGCATTTGGGTTTGCTAAAAATACCTGTCAGCGCTTTTTAATATTGATTTAGGATAAATAGAATTAAAAGGACTTTTAACAAGAAGTTCTGATTTTTCAGTTTCGGTTATTAAATCTTGAGTAGATAATCCAATTGAAAAAAAGAGATTTCCTTGAAAAAGGGTTTATCAATATTTTTTTACAAAACCTGGTTGATCATTATGAATATTTTTTTGAAATTTGAAAAAGAACGTAATTAAGATTATGAATAGTTATATAGATAAAGCTAACCAATCTTTAAGCCAGCAAGTGCCCTCTAAAAAAACCATAGCTGAAAGGAACAATCATTTAGTTTTAGAGCAAAGTAGAATTGGAAGACAGACCAATAACCTTACAATGCTTCAAGAAAAGGCTGATAGTAGTGCAAAAGTAGGTCAATCATTGCAATTACAGGCCCCTCCGCTGATACTTATTCCCAAACTAAAGAAATTCTCCATAAAAAAGAAAATAAAACTGGTCTTCCAGACAATCTTAAATCTGGAATCGAAAAATTATCAGGCGTTTCTATGGACGATGTTAAAGTCCATAAAAATTCTGATAAACCCGCGCAGTTAAATGCCCATGCCTATGCCCAAGGAACTGATATTCATTTGAGTGCTGGTCAAGAAAAACACCTCCCGCACGAGGCTTGGCATGTTGTCCAACAGAAGCAGGGAAGGGTGCAGCCTACAAAACAACTCAGAAGTAAGTTAAAAATAAATGACGATACTGGATTAGAAAAAGAGGCTGATATTATGGGCAACAAAGCGCTTCAAATGAAAACATTTAGTGCCAGTAACAACGATGAAGTTTATATCTCTAATTCATCCAACCTGACACAATTTTATGCCAATAATGATATAATCCAACGAGAAGGCGAAGATGATGATTTGGAGTATGAAGCAGAGACGGAAATTGACTTAGATAATTTGGAAAATGATCCAGTAGATGATGAAAATGAGAATGAAATGGATGAGAGTGAGGGTGTTAACTCCTCTGAGCTTGAAAAAATTCCTGCAGAAAGCAAACTTGCCCAAGCCAAAAGAGCATTTATACATCTTAAAAATGCAGGTATGAGTGGTTTACAATTTTTTGCATTAGCTACAGATGCTGGTAAAGGAATTGAATCTGGCGGAGTAGACCTTGCGCAGGATAGTGTAGTAAGACAAGTTGGGTTTTTGGATAGTTTTGTCAAATGGCTCAGACCTATTGCTGGAATACCTTTACTTTCTGCGGCTCTTAACATAAAAGGAATGAGGGATACATACTATAGTTCCAAAAGAAAAAAACAAAGTAAAGAAGCTTTTTTAAAACTTGCGAAAAACAAAGAAAGTGAAGCTCAAGAAATCGGGGTTTACGCTTATAAAAAAGTAGCAAGAGGTTATATTGATGCCCTTATTGGATTCGGTGCAGATTTTATTGACTTTATTGGAAACATGGCTTCAATTATAGGTGTTTTCATTATGGGTGTTGGTGCTGTTGTTGGCGGAGTTATTAAGTCTGTAGCTTCAGGAATTAAAGCGCTAAGAGCAGTAGGTAGAACTATTAAAGGAATCTATAAATTTATTATGGGTAAAAAGGGAAAAAATAGGTAGGAGAATTCTGTTCAATTGATTTCAGCTGCTGGCCAAGGCGATGAGGGAGCAGCCGAAGCTATCTTAGGCCTTCAGCCAAAATATTTAAAGCTGAGTGCGGAGGATGCTGTGGGATTCAACTCTGATTATCCTATTACACCAATAGAAGTAACACAAAACATAAGAATTCTAACTAATAAAAATCCAAATCAATTAAATAATTTAAAAGCTGAAATAATGAATAAAATGAGGTCAACATCAGCCAACTAGCAACCCAGAGCAAACTGAATTTATAAAATCTGATCTCTGATTATCACTCACTCGGTAGTATATATTAAATGAATTATATGATCTATTTCCTGTAATTTCCATTATAAATTATCAGGTACTTTTTGATTTTTCATGGTGGTTACAAAGGTCCGTCTTGCGATTTGGAATGAAAACAATTTTAGACTATAGGAATTAAAATAATGATTCAATAAGGCAATTTTAGGTTGTAAAACATTATTAATGTATTAGATGACTCCCTTTTGTATGTTTTATTATATTAGTGATATGATAAAGCTAATACTTATTTTATTTGTAAGTTTTATTTTAAAAGCTCAAAATAAAGTTGGCAACTTTATAGTGTCTAACAACAAAATAATCTGGCAAAAAACATACAAAAAATCATTAGATATTAATAGTCAGATAATTACTCTGAGGGAATTAGATTTTTCTAAAAAATCCTCAAACTTTTGGATAAAATCAATAAGAGGGGCTAAATTAAAAGTCGAAAAAAAATCGAATCAAACTCGTATATCAGTAATTGATATTTATTCAATTCCAAAATTCTATTTTACATTAACCTGGTTTTTTGGGATTGAACAAAGTGTTACTCCAAAGTACATAGAGGAAAAATATTTGTTCAAACAGAATTTAAGTGAAAAATTCGTCAATAAAGATGCAAGAATTATCGACAAAATAATTCAAAATGAAATAAATAGTATTCTTTCTTTTAATGAAAATAAATGGTAAAAATAAAATACATTACAAGTAATGTGTTACTTGGTAAAACAGGATTTCCCTTTTTTCTAGGTTTTGTTATATTAGTGATATGAAAATGCTAATCTCCCACACATTAATATTTACATTATTAATTTGTTGTAATCAATTTAAAACAGAGACCATTATAATTGATAAAGATTCTGAAGAGTTGGTTTATCTAATTGAATTATCAACTAAAAATAATTCGCTCACTGATGTTGAAGATTTTACTCAATCTATTACAGAATTCATTAAGAATACAGAGTCACCCGCAGTCTATGGATACTTTATTTCTGAAAATAATGAAAAAGTCACTTTGATAGAGAGATGGAGAAATAGTCAAGATGCAATGCAACACGGTTTGGACTTCATCAATGGAAAAAACTTTAACAGATTTTTTGAGATTTTTGAATTATCCTCATTTATATCATTAGGAAATCCAACTAATGAACTCAAAAAATTCAATTCGGATAATGGTTTTGTAGTTGATTACAGGGAAACAATTGGAGGTTTTGTATTAAAACAATAACAGTCTTTAATTTAATTCATAAAAATACCCCCTATTATAGGTTTTCTTATTTTAGTAACTATTAATCAAATCAAATGAAATTTTTCATAACAAACCAAAATACAGCTGAGAGAGTAGTTAGATTTATTGTAGCTATTTTTTTATTACCTGCCCCATTAGTTTACCATAATAATCCATTTGCAATTGCCCAAGCTATTGTTGGAAGTATTTTAATTTTTAATGCTTTTTCTGGAATGTGTGTTATTTACCGATTCTTTGGAGCTAATACTTGTAAAGTTTAAATTATAAGTATATCCTCCTCTTTAAGTTCAGGTACTTCTAATCCTCTATTGTAGGTTTTGTTATTTTAGTTTAGTCATGTTCTTGTAATGTATTTCTCATACTTTTTTTTACTTGTATATTAAAATTAAATTTTTTATGTTTAGAATTACTAATCATAAATTATTTTAAATGAAAAAAATATATTCAATACTACTATTTTCATTACTTATTTTTTCTTGTTCAAACGAACAATTAGGCACTGCAGTTGTAAAAGATGACGACGAATATTCACTAAATGCTAAAGAACTTCTAAAGTCATATGTAAATAATGATTTTGATTTATGGGATGAATTATTTTCAGACGATTGTGAGGTAAGATTTAATAATATCGTATTAGATAAAAAAAAATTAATAGATGGTGTAAAACAAGACCATACATTATTTGAATCAATAAAGGTTTCAGATGATTATTCACACACAAATTATTTTAAAAATGGACAAATTTGGACTAATCACTGGTTTACCCTCACTTATACTGGAAATCATACTAAAGAGACTACTATTGCAAGAGGTCACACAGATTTTAAATGGGAAAATGGAAAAGCTGTAATTTTTCAAGTATACTATGACCCCACTTTCCAAATAAAGGAAACTGCAGCTATGTCTCAAATGAAAGAATAATCGTTTTATTGATACTTTTAAACCCTCCGCTTGGGAGAGTTTTTTATTCCAACCCTCTTTTTTAGGTTTTATTAAATTTAAATAATGCCAGCAGAAAAGTATTGTAGTGAGTGTAATGTCCAGTTTAACACCCTTTATAGGATCCGCCATTTACAGCAACACTTTGCTAAAAAAGAGTGGGTTTTTGCTTGTAGAAAATGTCTACTAAAAGTCAAAAGAAATAATATCCATTACAAGTATGGTGGTACTTGGAGAAGCAGAATATAAAACTATAATAGTTTTAAGTAGGTTAAGGTTAAGTGTGTGTTTTGGGGAGAAGAACAGACAATTGCATTATTTAAATTCAACATTGACTGAAATAATTTTTTTCACATCTCAATTTTCTAAATCAATTTTATCTTTATAATCTTTGTGATATTGAGTTTTTGGAACAGTATCTAGAAATAATTATAACTTATGCGTTAATGGCTATTTTTTCAGTTTTAATCTCTTCAGTTTGAATTGTTATCCTATTTTTTAAGTCTTGGAAGGGTTGTTCTATAAAAATATACATAATTGTTGCACCAAATATTATTGATATTATTGAAATCAACGTGTTGAAAATAATTATTTGAAGGTCAGGAAGCGTATCTCCATAGCTGGCAATAAACTTAGGAAAAAACCATAACATGAACATTTCGTGAAATAGGTAAGCTGAATAAGAAACTTGTGCTATAGGAAAAAAAATATTGGAAGATAAAAAACTATTTATTGGCTTAACGTATATTGATTTCAAATAAAGGCAAGAGAGAACAATGTATGTCACACAAAAAGCAAAAACCTCTCTATGAATTATTTCATAAAATCTTGGCAAATCTCCACTAAAGTTGTCAAAAATTGACGAATTAAGTTTTGTCCATTGTCCAAGAGAAATACTAGAAATTGACAGAAAAAATATTACGCACAGGAGAAAAATTAGGTTTGACATTTTATTTTTTGTTTTAAAAAAATTCTCAACCTTATCTAATTTGTAGACGTTTAAATATGCTCCCATTACCCCAATTAATAGAGCACCATATCTTAGATGAGTTAATATGTAGTACTCCCAAAACCAATCCATCCAATTTTCATCCAGAAAAACTGAGTCAAAAGGCACCGAAAAATCATGAATATTAAATAGATAATGATAGCTAAGACCAATTGATATTATTAAAAGAAATAAAAAAGGATAAAGTTTATTTTTAAAAAGTGGAAATAAAAATGCGATTAAACAGGGGGCAATTAAGTAAAATTGTTCTTCAATGGCCAATGACCAAGTCCAACCCATATATGAATCTCTGATATAATTGTTTATATAGAGTATATTACTCCATGCCATCCTCCAATTTCCCGGAGGAGTACCATTTAAAAAATATACCCCAATTATCATACTAAAAATATAAACAGGCATTAGCCTTAAAAATCTTCTAGTATAGAATTTCTTGAAGTTAATTTTATTATTTTTTTTGAATTCTTTGAAAAGAATTGTTCCTATTAAAAATCCACTAATTACAAAAAACAAGTCTACTCCTAAATCACCTTTAGAAATCCAAATTAAAAAAGGATTATCTATTACTTTATCACTTGTAGATTGAAAAAAATTATATTGAAAAAGCCAAGCATGGAATATAATAACCCATATAATAGCAAGTGCTCTTATTCCATCAACTGGTTTGTAATTATTTGCTGGTCTGTAATATAGCCTATTAAGATATTTTTTCATGAAATTAATTTATGGTTAATTCTAAAAGTAAAGTGAAATGGATACATAAAATTAAGTTTTGTAGCTATTTTTAAAAAAATTATTTAATATTTAAAAAATCGAGAGGTATCTATCAAAAAATAAAAAGACAATACTTAAAAATCATAATTTTTCAATAATTTTCATTTTTAAATAAATAGTATTATTAAATAATTAATTTTCGATGCCTCTAGCCTCCCTCCTTAACTGGAGGGTTTTTTGATTTAACAAATGTTTGTGATATATAAAAGAGGGTTTTTATAATTCAAATCGGGTTATAATTGATATTTAGTTATTTAATAATTGTTTTAGTTAGACCCCTCACTATAAATATTTGTGGTGGGGGGTTTTTATGTGTACTTATTTGTACTATTAAATCTAAGTTAATATGTGACATTTATTTTCTAATATGGCAGCAGATAGTAATTGTAGTTAGTTTAATATTTGGTTTAACACGCTTGACAGGATTTGCCATTTACCGCAACGCTACACTAAAAAAAAATCAGTATTTACTTTTAGAAAATACCTTCTCCAAGGTCAAAAGGAATAATATGCATTACAAGTGGTTTTGTGAGTTGTGATCTAAGAAAGCATAGATATTATGTAAACCCTGAATTTATATTTAGCAATTAGATCTACAGCAATGTTACAGTACAATTCTGTTTCATTTCATTACAATTGACGCATACGTACTATTTTGAATTCCAACTATTTTCAATCTCTTCTAGGCTCTTTCCTCTTGTTTCAGGCACATATTTATAAAAGAAAATTGTTGCCAACAGGCTCATTGATGCAAAAGTAAAAAACCCAGCATTCATGCCAATTGTTGCTACATACCAAGGAAAAATTAAGGCTGTAAGGAAATTTATGCCCCAATTGACAAAAGTGGCCAAGGACATGGCTAGTCCACGAATTCTGGTTGGGAAAATTTCGCCAATTAAGACCCAAATTACTGAATTAATTGAGATAGCAAGGCTTGCCATATAAATACACAACATCACTAAAATCCATATCCCCGAAGTTTGTCCGTAGGAAAATTGAATTGTAATTATTAGTAATGAAATAAATACAGCTGCCATGCCCCATATAAGGAGAGGGCGACGTCCCCAACTATCGATTTTCCATAGGGCTATAATCGTAAATAGCAGGTTTATAATTCCAATAGCTACTTGAAATTGAAGTGCACTGTCAAGTTGAAATCCTGCATTTTCTAATATTATAGGCCCATAATAGACAATAATATTTACACCTGTAAACTGACCAAACAGGGATAAACCAACGCCAACAATGAAAGCAAGGCGCAAACCTGGTTTAAAAAGTTCCTTTACTTTTCCCTTTACTTCGCTTACTGCTTGCTGAATCTGGTTTAACTCATTTTTGGCAACTGTAAATCCACTTATTCTTGATAAAACTGTATACCCCTTTTCGGAATATCCGTTATTTATCAACCATCGAGGACTTTCTGGAATTAAAAACAATAAAATGATAAACAATCCAGAAGGCAGCATCTCCGAGCCAAACATAGCACGCCAAACTTCGGCAATGATTATTTTATGCAAAAGCCCTGTTCCTCCAAAAACTTCGGGAAATCCCTGGGAAATCACCAATAAAATCCAGTTCGAGAAATAAGCCAATAATATTCCAATTACAATGGAAAGCTGGTACAAGGCAACAAGCCTGCCTCTTATTTTGGGAGGTGCAACTTCCGAAATATACATCGGTGCCAATACCGATGCCATACCAACGCCAATGCCCCCTATAAGTCTAGCAGAAATAAGCACCATAAAATTTGGTGGAATAGTCGAACCAAAAGCAGAAATAAAAAACAGCATGGCAGCCAGTATTAAAATAGGTGTTCTTCCGTATTTGTCACTCAAAGTGCCGGCAATGGCTGCTCCGGTAATGGCTCCAACCAGTGCTGAACTTGTAAACCACCCCACTTGAATTTTATTTAGAAAGAAATAGCTTTCAACAAAACTTATGGTACCTGAAATTACTGCTGTATCGAAACCAAAAAGAACACCTCCTAAAGAGGCTACAAAACAAATTAATGCCAAAAAGCGCTTGTTTCCCTTCACTGAATAAACGCTTATAGGATTCATGACTTATTTATTGTATGAGCAAAAGAAACTATCGGAACTATTAGCTTTTTCATCTTTTATTACTACTTAAAAGACAATATCCAACAATTTAAAAAAAATGAAATACATATGTGCTTTATTGAATTTATATATAGGATTCTATTCATTATCAAGAGCCCTAACATTAACAGTAAACCATTATACTAAACCCACTCAATTGTTAGGTAGTCAGATAGGTTAGAAAGTTTTTAGTTTTTAAAATATTTTAGCCGTGCAAATACAGTACATAAATAAAAAATCCCTAAAACATTGGTTTAGAAAGTAATAGGGATTATATAAGTGTAGAAGATGGGACTCGAACCCACGACCTCTTGACTGCCAGTCTGTAGCTCATCTGATCTAAACACATGATTTTAAGCACTTTAAAATATTCTATAAATAAATGTCTGTCAAAAGTGTGTCAAAAATGAGTGTAAAGTATCCTAAAATTAAATCGGATAGTAAGAATCGTTTCTTTATAGTTTTTTATCAAAATGGTAAGCGGTATAGGCTGTTTAATGAGAGCAAAATAAAGTCCAATATTTACCCTAATTCCTATCCAGTTGAAGACCGCTATGAGATAGCAAAACTATTGGCTGCAGAGGTTTTTAAATACATATCAATTGGTTTAAGTATTGAAGATAATGTAAAGGTTTACAATAGGTCAGATTTAGAGTATTTAACTTTAGCATTGGATTTAAAATTATCTGATAATTATTCAAACAAATACAAGTCCATGTTACAGTTTGTTTATGATGGATTTGTATCTCACTTGAATAATAGAAATATAACTTCTAACGATGTTAAATCGTATCTTAGTCAGTATGTGTCAGGAGTGTCTTATAACACCATTAAAGGCACTTAAGAGTACTTACAAACGAAGCAATTAACATGGGAATGAGTAGTAATCCTATGGATGGTTTAAGAGCTAAGAAAACCAGTGCTAAATTGCACAAGCCATATAAAAATATAATTGCTGTTCTTGATGAAATTAAGTCCTTTAATTTTAATTTATATAAGTGCTGTTTATTGACTTATGGCTGTCTTTTAAGACCCCATAGAGAAATTAGAGAATTAAGGTGGTCTGATTTCAGTGACGATTTAAGCTTCATACATTTATCAGTACAAAGGAACAAATCAGGAAAGAATAGAATAGTTCCTGTACCTATTTATATAAGAGATATACTTCACAAAGGAGAAGACCTCCACAACATATTTACAGCAAAAGAAAAACCATTAAATGAAGACTATTTTAAGACACTTTGGTGGCGTTTTAAGAGGGTATCTAAACTAATTGAACAAGACCAAACCTTATACTCATTTAGGCACTCTGGAGCCATAGATATCTTTAAAAGAACAGTAACTATAACCAAGCTTCAAAAAGCTATGGGACACTCATCTATAAATGTAAGTTTAACTTATCTAAGAGGATTAGAAGTACCAGAACTTAATGAGGAAGATATGCCTCAGTTGAAATAAAAAACCCTCCGCGAAAGAGGGTAAATAATTTACTTTGACATTTCTGACATGGCAGTAGCCTCTTTTATTGTCACACTTGGGTCGAAATATGCTTGAAAAATGACCACTTTACCATTTTCCCATTTTAGGTCTGTGTGAACCCTTACAGAGTTAGTTTCTCCAGTAAACCTTCCAGTAGCTTTGTTGGTAAACCAATGATTTGTCCATATATTCCCATTGTTGAAGTAATTTGTATGGGCGTAATCTTCCGATATTGAAAGTGAGCCAAATAACGCATGGTCTTGTTTTAAAAGCTCTAAAGTGGTTTTTTTATCAAGGGTATTATTGTTGATTAAAAATTCGCAATCCTCTGAAATTAATTCTTCCCAAAGGCTAAAATCATTGTCTTTATAAGCTTTGAGTAAGCTTTTTGCGTTGAGGGATAACTCGTCACTATCCTTTACAACTGCTGAGCCCTGCGGTTTTTGATTTGAGCAGGAAAAGGTCATTACCGACAAAAGAAGGATTGATAATATTTTTTTCATTTTAAATAATTAATGGTTAATAATTGTTAGTATAACAAATCTAATAAAAGCGGGTTGGATGAAAAAATCCTTCGATTACTATTAATTATATAGTTTTAGAAATTTATAATCTTTTACTTCATCAAAGGATTCAAATTTATTTAACCAAAGATACCCCTTTCGAGATTTTGTCTCAAATTAATATAATCTACTTCAGGATATTCTTTTTCAATCAAATTCTGAATTTCAAGATATTTATTTTTTTGATTTATGCTCATTTCATTTGAAAATTTAATCCAGATAGATTGAATAGTTAAAATATTTTCAAACTCTCTACTGCCTAATAGCTCTGGAGTTGATTTTGAAAAATTAGTTTCTCCCATTTTAAAGGAATAATTTTCGAGCAATTCTCTGTATTTAGTTATTTCAATAAGATTATAATTTTTTGATAAGAAAGGTAAAAAATATTGATGCAAATCTAATCTATATTGTCTATCTTCTTCAATCATCAAAGAGAGTAATTGGGGTAAAGAGGCGATTTCATTTTTAATTAAATCATTTTCTATCAATAATAATTTTCCGGAATTTATTATTTCATTAAGAACACCATTTTGAGGAACAAAAATCCAACCAGACAACGATATATAATTCATCAAGCTGTCAAGAGGTTTTATTGATTTCCACTCTCCATTTTTACCCGTGTTATTAATTATATACTCATTTACATTGATGATTTTATTTTTCCCGTCAATTACAACTTCAAGACTCTCAAGGTTATTCGATATCTCATTGTGAAGTGATAAAAGAATCTTTTTTTCAACAACTTTTTCTTTCCTGTATTCATTCCAATTATTAACCTGAAGAGCTATAAGAATTCCAATAACTACGAGTATTACCTCACCAACCGCATATTTTAAATACTTGCCCGTATCCAGACTCACCAATTTTTTAAACCTAAAAAATCTCATTTACTAAAAGATAATATTAAACTAAATAATGAAACTATTATAAGTAGTTGTTCACATTACAAAATTAACAAAACCTACAAAAGGGGGTAGATTCTGCTTTTCCAAGTGCCACCTGTTTTATATCCTTTTGCCATTGTCTATATTTTTCTATTTTAGATGTTATTAATTAAAAATTAAATGATGAAAAAACTACTTGTTTTTATATTTACTTTAATTATTTATGTTAGTTGCGAAAAAAAGGTTGATGTAGAAGAAACTGTAAATACATTTTTAAAAAATTACGACGGAACAATTTGGTTTGATTTTGAAAATTTGGATAAATATTATAATGAAATCCCTGATGTGAAATTTTCAGATAGCGAATATTTTATTTCTTTTTTCACTCTTGGTGTTAATGCTTCATATTGTGAGGGTTGGAAAGAGGGCATTACAATTTATGACGGTGTCAAATGGGAAATTAAAATTATTAAAAATGATGAATATAATCTTTGGTTTGATTATAATTATTACGGTTTCGAGAATGAAATTCAATATTCAGTAACTCATAAGTATTCTATTGATAATGCTACACTCTTTTATTCTAATTCAAATTCAGAATCATCTGTATATTATGAATCTGAAAAAAATTACTCTGAAAATGTTTTAGATACTGGGGAAATTATAAAGCTTGATGGTTGTATGTTCTTTTAAAATTTAATTGAATTCCCTTTTATAATTTAACTTCGATTAACATTAGCGGTAATTTAAAGTTTTATTAGTAAACTTTTAAACCCGAATAATACAATCTTAACTAACATAGTTTTATATTCTGGTTTCCAAGTACCACCATACTTGTAATGGATGTTGTTTCTTTTGACTTTTAGTAGACACTTCCTACAAGCAAACACCCACTCTTTTTTAGTAAAATGTTGCAGTAAATGTCTAATGCTATACAATATATTAAATTGAATATTATACTTGCTACAAGTCTTTTCTACTGCCAATTTTAGTGTTTATTTGATATTAGTCAAAATACCTTAGAATTAACACAATAATAAATCATATTATAATAGTTAGATTTACCCAGCTAAATAACCAATGATTTTTCCAATTCATTATTGCATCTTACCTGGAAAAACCCCATCATTATTAATATACGTTCCAACTGAACCAACAAGCGCTTTATCAGAAGGTAAACCCATGTATTTTCTTAATTTATATGTTGAATTAATTCCTGTACAATGAGCTCCAATAAAATACTGAACTCCTGATTCTTTTAAATTATTTGCTGTCCATTTTAATTTTGAATCATTAAGATTATGGACATGGAACCCACCTAAAATCATGTAAATTGGTCTATCAGGAAGGATTTTTTTAACATGTTCTATTGTATTAATAATTCCAGCATGTCCGCATCCACTAATTAAAATAATCCCTTTGTTAGTATCAAAAAATAATGATTGGTCCTCGGGAATATTATCTTCAATTATATTTCCATTAGTGTCAATAATTTTTCCAGTCTTACTCCAGTTTTTTTCATCGTGAATTCTTTGAATTACTCCTGTAGTCCATATTCCAGGTAAAATTTGAGAGGGGTATTTATGATTTATAAAATTTATACCAAGATTTTCCATTTCTTTTTTATTATCAAGAATATAGGTATGGATCAAGTTTTTTGTCAATCTTTTGAGAAAAATTCCATCACCTACATGAGCATTGGAAAAAGAGTCAGAAAAATTATTTTTAAGATTTATTAGCCCACCAGTATGGTCTTTGTGATTATGACTAAGAAATACATTACTAATATTATTGAGGTCTATTTTAAGCTCCTTTGCATTATTAATAACTGTATTTCCTCTTGAGCCAGTGTCAAAAAGCACCTTTTTGTCATCAGCCTCAATTAAGGCAGAAAAGCCCCACTCACCTGTATACCAGTCAGATAGCATGGTCGAAAGAATTGTTACTTTGAATTTATATATCTTCTCAGTTTGACCATGAATAATAAAAGGAAATAAGATCAAAAATATTATAAGCTTTTTCATACAACTAATATAACAAAACCTAAAAAAGAGGCTTAGAAGTGCCAGAGCTTAATACAGAGGATATGCCTATGATTTAGAACAAAGCAATAGCATTTATTGGTGAACCTGTTCCCTTATCAATTTTCAAGGGCTGTACTGATACGAAAAACTCCCATGTGGAAAATAATTTAGCTTTTTTTGATAGTTGTTCTAGGTTTAAGTTATCCAGAAGGGGCATCCCCATGGCGACTATTGATAGTTTATGAATTGGGCTTCCCTCCTCTTCAATCAAAGGGGGATTACTATCATTTGTTCCGTCTGAGCCTAATATAGAAATCTCCCTATCGCTAAGAAATTGCATTACGTTATAGTGTAATCCGGTGCTTTTGAGAAGAAAATTCCATTCCCCTCTAATCTCTTTTTGTTTCCAACGCCCTGTTCTAATTAAAAGAATGTCCCCTCTTTCAATTTTAACATTAAATTTTTTTTCAAATTCAATAATATCTTTAACACTAATTTTATAACCAGCCTCAACAAATTCCTTCCCTTTTAAGAGTGGTAAGTCAATAAGTATGGCTTTTGTTAGTACTCCGTTTTTTAAATTTTCAACTCCAAGCTCATCTGGACTTTTTAGTTGGTTATAATATAATCCGTTATGAGATAAATGATTTAAAGCATCAATATGAGAATGAGTGTGACCATGATATGAGATTGAAAAATTATCTGTTACCCAATTATACCCTTTAAAATTAAGTTCGTTAGTTTCATGAGAATAGCTTGAAAGTTTATCAGAATTGAAATTATTGGGCGCTAATGAATCCTCAGTTATTTTAAAAGATAATGAAACGGAGACTCCTTTTTTTATATATTTTAGAGACGATTTAACTTTTTCACTAGTGATATAGTTTATAGTTCCAAGCCTATCATTTTGCCCCCATTTACCAGTATTATCTAATTTTTTGAATAGATTATCAAAGGATTTTTTTTCCGCTGATAAGGATTGCCCAAAAGAAACAAGAGGAACTATAATTAAAAGAAGCATTAGCTTTTTCATATTACTAAAATAATAAAACCTACAAAAGGGGGTAATTGTTCAGCAGTTACTCCATGTTTTATTCTACAAAGAGAGGTAAATCTACTTCAACTTCATCTCTTACAACAATTGATTGCAATCTTGGTAAAGTAAATTGTAATGCTATTTGAAGCATTTTAATTCGCTGATTAGTATCTAACTTATTTATCTCTAAAGACTCTATTAGTTCATCTATTAGTAATTGTAGTTTCTCTTTTACTTCTGATGTTATTTTATTAGGTGCTCCTTTGGGTCTGGGCATATTTAATAGTATTTAATTTTAGTTCATTGTATATGGGCTTTTATCTTATTAACAAAAGATACATTGGAGATTTGGAAATCCCTAACGAATTTTATGATAGGATAATAGAAAAAGCAAGTTTTCAAAAAATATATTTATCTCAAATAAAAAGAAGAATTCAGAGAGATAGCATTTTGGCAAATGAGATTAACAAAGAAATATTAGTTGATTAATAGGCTCTTATTAATTTCTAAATCATAGGCATATCCTCTTCATTAAGCTCTGGCACTTCTAAGCCTCTTTTTTAGGTTTTGTTATATTTGATATTATCAACCATAAATTATTTAAAATGAAAAAAATATTTTTTCTAATCTCACTTATCTCAATTATATCTTGTGAGCAAACAATTTCAAAAAGCGAAAATGAAATTTTAATTGAAAGGAATAATACGATTGTTTCAAAGAATTTTGAAGCATATAATAATGGTGATTTTGAGGTGTTTGAATCTACAATTAGTAATGACTTTACCTTTACTTTAAGGGGCGAGCTCGACATATCAGGAACTTATACATATCAGGAACTTCTCAAGGCTGCTGGTGCATTTCAATCTCTTTTAAAAAACGGATGGAAAGGAAATGTAGATAAGATAATTTCTGGTGTTAATGGCTCAGTTATAGTACTTTCAGGAAAAGCTGAGGGGGTCAATGGAGAATATAATAATGATTACATCTGGCTATATAGTATAAATGATGAAGGAAAAGTCAGTAGTATTACTGAATATCTTTCTGATTTACTTTTTGTAAAACAACTTTATGGTCAGGAGATATGTGGTGAGAAGAAAACGATGGAGCAGCTTTAATAAAATAGTTCTCCACTCGGAGGGTTTTTTATTTAAACCCTTTTGTAGGTTTTGTTATTTTAGCGAATTATTAACCATAAATTTTTTAAAATGAAAAAAGAAATTATTTTACTTTTTACTATTGCCATCATTTCTTGTGACAGTAAACCTGTTAAATCACAACAGGAAATTATGTCAGAACAAACTAAAGAAATCGTTTTAAAAGCATTTAATGCACAAGTTAGTGGTAATGTGGAGTTATGGAAATCTCTTTTAAGTGATAAATATACTTACACATTAAATGGTCAACTTGATATATCCAAGTCATATAATTGGGGTGAATTAATGAAAATGCAAGCTGATTTTGGAAAGAGAATAAAAGGAACTGTGGGCGTAGATTTCCACGAAATAATTGTCGATGGGAATAAAGCTGTTCTTTTTGCAACGGGAAAGATGGAAGGTGTTGGGGGAAAATATGAAAATGATTATGCGTTTAAATATGAGTTAGATGAAGAGGGTAAAATCCTATCAACTCGAGAATGGTTAAGTGATATTTTATTTGCAACTCAAATGTATGGATTGGAAATATGTGGAGAAAAAAAGGCTTTATAGAATCGGCATATCCTCCTCTTTAAGTTCTGGCACTTCTAATCCTATTAGATAAGTTAAACTTACATTTATAGATGAGTGTCCCATAGCTTTCTGAAGCTTGGTTATACTTCCTGTTCTTTTAAAGATGTCTATAGCTCCAGAGTGCCTAAATGAGTAAATGGTTACTCCTGTTCCAATATCAGGATTAAGTCGCTTAAACCGCCTCCACAACAGCGAAAAATAGCCTTTATTATAAGGCTCGATAGCATTAGAAAATATATTAAAGTCAAGGTCTCTTTTTACAAGTATTTCTCTTATATATTCAGGTACTGGAACAATCCTAATTCTCCTTGATTTAACCCTTTTGCCAGAAAGTTTTATATAAGTTAAGTCTTCATTAAAGTCCATCCATTTAAGATTCCTTATTTGATGATGGGGGCGTAAAAGGCATCCATAAGTCAACAGGCAACAAACATATAAGTTTTCATTGTAATTCTTGATTTTTAAAAGTAACTCTCTTAAGTTATTAATTGGGCAATGAAGTACTTCTTGTTGTTTGCGAAACTTAGATTTTGACAACTCAATCGGAAACCCTCTGTTGTGTAAATAGTTTACCAATACATTCAAATGTCTTCTTATTGTATTATAGCTTGTATTGTTTTTATATTGAAGTGGAATTGATTCAATAAAGGTGGAACTAATATTTCCTTTACTTTTTAATTCACTCCTCATTAATCTTGACAATTGATATAACATTTTATGATAAGAATCAGATAAAGGTTCTGATAGTTTACTGTCAATTAATTTGTCAAAGAGTTTGATTTTGAAATAGGTTTTGTGAGTGAGTAATTATTTGAGATAACATATTCATAAACCTCTTTAGCGAGTTTAGTTGTCAATGTCATTCTCTTTTTTTTCTGGATATGAATTTGGATATAAAGAAGAGGCAATTAGACGACCGCTGAACAATCTGTAGCGTTTACTATTTAGTTTAAAATCAATATAATATTTACCATCTGAACGTTTGCAGACTTTAGGAAATGTAAGGCAATTATTTGGCGCTTTTTTGGCAATTTACAAGTTGAACAAATAATCACTAAATGTAAATCACTGAAAACATTAGTGGAGAAGATGGGACTCGAACCCACGACCTCTTGACTGCCAGTCAAGCGCTCTAGCCAGCTGAGCTACATCCCCAAACCTTAATTAATTTATTTTAAATATTTTATAAAAATCAAATTGTTTTAGCAATAATTTACGGCTGACACAAATCTATTAAAATTGCTTAATTTAGTAAAATTTTGTCAGCTAATACACAGCAAAAATATCGGGTGTAATTATGATACTTGTTTTCCTTATGAGGCTTACAAAAGTGTTTATTTATAATTCTATTTAAAGAAAGGTTATTCTATAGATTCATTACGAAATCATAAAATTCCTCAGTTACCTTGAACCAAAAACCATTTTCTTCATGAATGCTTCCGTCACCTTTACCATTTTTTGAATGATAAAATTTAATATGCTCCTTAAAAACCTTCAGATCTGAAACCTCATAATCATTTCCGTAGTCATCTTTTATAACTATCATATTTGAACTTTTATTTATTATTAGCCTAATTTCAATTGATACTAATCAAAAAATTATAAATAAAAATGAAAAACCCAAAATGACAACTTTTAATAATGTACTTAGCTTTAACACTTTTGATAATTTTTTTCACAAAAGGTTTTCACTCTGTTATGTGACTAATTTCTAGTTTTCAATGTGCCTCCAAATTTTATCATCAATAAGTTTTGAATTGTCTCCAATACAATTATAACAAGAGTTTTCTCTAAACTTATATTTATTTTCTATTTCATTTGTTAAATATATCCCAAGCCCAGGTTGATCAGAAATAGTAAGTTTTCCATTCAATATTTTCCATGGATTTTTTACCAACTCATTTCTAATATTATATTTTGGCATTGGCCACTCAGCCATTTTTCCATCATTAGCAATTGCTACATGATAATTTGCCAACATGCTTACCGGTCCGCCCCAGGTATGAACATAGACATCTGATTTTTTATTATTACATAAATTAAATATTTCATTTACCGCAGATATTCCTCCAATTACTGTTGCATCTGGCTGAACTATGTCATAAAGATGTTTATCAATTCTATACTTCATATCATAAGTATTCGTTACAATTTCTCCTCCTGCTAGTTTTACAGATAGCTTATTTTTTAAATTTGCATAATTATCTAATCCTTCTATTCCAAAAACTTCCTCCATGAATAAAAGTTCATAATGAATCTGATCTTGAATTTTACTAAAGAATTCAATTACTTCATTTACAGTATTTCCTGGAATTGATAAATTTTGCGTCATATCAATAGCAATTTTAACCCCTTTTGATTTTCCTTTTTTAAGGACATACCTAGATTTATAGATATCTGATCTCCTCGCTCTTATTTTGAAATTTGAAATTCCTAAACTTTCTAAATAATTGAATTCTTCATCGATAAATTCAGGAGAGATAGAATCCCCTCCACTTCCATAAAGCTCTATTGAGTTTTTGGAGTTTTTATTTAATAATTTATACAGAGGAATTTCTTGAATCTGAGCCACACAATCAAAAATTGCAATATCAATTGCGCTTATTACATGTTGTGCTGCGCCTTGATAACTCCAATATCCAGTTATTAATCTTATTTTCTTGAATAATTTTTTAGAGTTATTACAGTCCTCTCCTATCAGAGAGGGACTAATTAAATTGACTATTTCTGTAAAAACCTTAGGAGCAAAAACAGCCAAATAACCCTCCCCATAACCCTTTACTCCATTCTCTAATTTGATTTCAACTAATCCAATAGTTTTATACCCTGAATTTAAATGTTTTATAACTTCAAAATTCTTGTATATATCTGAATATGGACAACTTAGTAAAATTGGTCTTATCTCCTTAATTTTCACAAGACAATATTCTTTGGTAAAGTTTTATTTTTATATCTAGATAAATTTTTCTTAAAAAAAATAATCTTATCATTTACCTCATTTTCATATCCACCTCCTGAGTGTTGAGATAAAATTATATTAGGAATGGACCATAGGGGACTATCGTTAGATATTGGTTCCTTGTCGGTTACATCCAAAAAAGCTCCCGCTAATTTTTCACTTTTGATATTATGGATTAGGGTCTTTTCGTCTATTAAAGATCCTCTTCCGACATTGACAATTATTGAACTTTTTTTCAATAAGTTAATTCTATAATTGTCAAGTAATCGCTTTGTTTCATTATTCTCAGGAAGACAGCCAATTAAAATATCAACATTAGGTAAATGATTGTCTAAATCATTAATATTTATTAGATCAGCATCATTTTTAAATTTATCATACATCAGGATTTTACAATTAAATTTTTCTAAAAGATTTTTAATTTTTAACCCAATTGAACCAGCACCTAATATCAATACATTAGAGCCGTTTAATAAATTAAGTGTAGGCCTTATCCTTGAACCTAACCACTTTTTTTTATTTTTCAGAGATAGAAGTCTATTAATTCCTCTTTTTAGACTCAAGATTCCAGCTAATGCAGTTTCAGCAACTGGGATTGAAAAAAAACCCCTCAAATTTGAGATCTTTAAACCAGGTATTTTAACCTTGGAATATTTTTCAAAACCAACTGATTCAAGTTGTATCCATTTTAAGTTTTTTGATTTTGTTACCCAATCTAACTCAGGATTACCAAAACAAACCTCACAATTCATGAAATTTTCAAATGATTTTTCCCTTGAATCCTCCATGAAAAAAAAATTATCATTTATTTTTTTTTTTAATAAATCTTTTTGAATTTCATTCAAGGAAACATAACAAAATATATTCATACTACTTATTTAAATTAAACTTACTCAGAAAAGTCTAATCCATTTGTTAGCCACTCAATATTAAAGCTACTTACAGACATCCATGCATTCTTATAATGTGAACCTGTTAATGTGCCTCCCTCGTAGAAGCAATGTATCATTCCATTTGGGGTAACTGCAAGATCAGAATAACCAGATATTCCAGGATCAATTTCCTTTTTAACTGGCCAACTAATTCCTTCATCATAGCTCATTCTAATTGTTAGATTTGACCTGGTTCTAGCTCTTGCAGATAATTTAGTATGGCCGACCTTTGCACTGACATGAGTCTTTCTACTATCTGGGTTGCAAAAAAGAATTCTATTTTTTTGATTTAAGGGTTTTTTACTATACCTAACCATACTGGCAAAACAAATTGGCTCAAAGAAAGCATCTGCATATACTGGAGGAGTCCATGCGGTGGCGCCATCTTTACTATAAGATACCAATCTTCGAAAATTTGTTGATTCGTTTCTTATATTAAACATTACCCTACCGTCAGCTAATTCTATTACAGATGTCTCATTGGGTACAATAATTTCATCATTATTTTCAGCAACTACATCTCCTCTATTCCATGTTTTACCATCGTCATCACTGTAAACAGATACCACTATAGAGGGTCTATGGCCTCTTTTATCTGGGCCAAACTCCTTAGAGCTGCCGTCGGATAGCCAAAATGGTACAACTAATCTTCCTGAGCTTGTTTTAATTCCATGCCCAGGGCCTGGAGCCATTACTATCCAATTATAAAAATTCTTATACCCTTCAACTATTTTAGTAATTTCAACAGGTTTTTCGAAAGATTTCCCATCATCCTTTGAAAAGGTATAATAACACTTTTCATAATTACTTTGATACAATAGGTGAACAAATCCAGTTTGATTGTCAACAATTGGAGTGGCATTATCAAAAGGAATTTTACCCCCACCTGCAATAACTTTCATTGAACTCCATGTCTCTCCGTAATCTGTACTTCTTTTTAGAACAATATCAATTGGATCCCAATCACCTCCTTCATTTTTTCTAGCAGCAGCAAAGGCAAGTAATGTCCCATTCTTAGTACAAACGAGAGATGGTATTCTATAAGTATAATAATCATGATTTTTAGAGGGTTCAAAGATTACTTTTCTTCTGAAAAATGATTCATCAAGTGAATCTTGAGAGTAACTGCTCATTCCAGATGTTATAATAAAAAAAATTGTAAAGAGTGTGGTTATTTTCATATTTACTTATTTAGTTAACTTAATAATAGTTTTTGCTAAAATAATTTAAACAATTTACCAACCTGGTATTTTAATATGAAAAATAAGTCAAATTTGATTGTTACTGTTCATGTTATTGTTTTTGTAATGATATCGACTATCAATTTTTAAAAAAAATTATTAATTAGCCCCTGTATTAGTTTTGTTTTTTCTAGCATTAGCATTTTCTTTTATACGTATTTAATATAAAGGATTCTTCTTCACTATTATAATTTTTGCTTCTATTTGCTTGTCAATACATTATACTAAAAACTTTATAATAATCGGTTCATTTGAACTCAAATTGCTAATTGTCTCATTATTAAAAATTATAATGTTTGGAATAGGGACTAAAATGAGTTTTTTGGACTTTTAAGGTTTTATTAAAATGCCAAAATGTGAATTTTTGTAGTATTAATTTGTCAGTTCAGCATAATTACCCTTTTTAAGATTTTCACTTGCTTATTAATTAAAATTTCCACCTGAAATTTCAGCAGGTATTGTTTTAATATGGTCATAACTTACCAGTTTAGCTTCAAATGTTGTGGCCTATCTATAGCTAACCTAGCTCTGTAACTTACTCTAACTGCAAATGCACAATAATTGCTACACTTATTACGCCACTTTTAACGGAATTACTTGTCGGGGTATATATTCACTTGACTTTGTTGATATGGCGATAAGTGTGATAAAAATGATAATTCTGCCTGTTTCAGTTGGATTAATATTTAATTATATTTTTATAGAAAAATAATTTGATTTGACAGAATAATGCCCATAATTTCCATTACAACTATTAGTCTAATTAGCTAAATTTTGACAATTAATTTAGGGTAAACTAAAAGGGCTGTTTTGAAATTCCTTTTTTACTTAGTTAAGAAGTTTGAATTTATATAAAACCCAATGAAAAATGACAGAAGATCCCTTACTTATATTTTTTACAATGTTAGTACAAATAAGAATATTGTTATTGCTTAATACTTAAAGAGATTAGATTTATATTATTTGAGCAGATTACTTATTTAAAAAAAAGATTAATTATAGATGCTATCTTAAACCTTAGAGGTTGTAAAATTGTAAAACAAATTTATCTCCTTATATTCTAACCAATCCTTCATTTGATTAAT
>CACLQG010000011.1 GCA_902609035.1 uncultured Bacteroidota bacterium | reverse complement strand
ATTTCATTTGCTATTATATTTTTCACTCAAACCATAACCCAAGCCCTTCTGCATTATTTTGCCTATAAATATAGAGGGGAGAAGGGGAAAAAGGCACTTTTTTATGCTGATAATGATCGATTAGAAGCTATTTGGACTATTATTCCAGTGATAGCATTGGCAGGTTTGATCCTTTATGGATTGTATACATGGACAGATATTATGACGGTAGAAGAAAATGAAGAGGCCTTAGTCGTTGAGTTATACGCCCAACAATTTAATTGGAAAGCCCGATATGCTGGAGACGATGGTGTATTGGGTGACGCCAATGTTCGATTTTTACAAGACTTTGATGGAAAAAACTTAGTAGGGATTGATGCCACTGACCCCAATGGATTCGATGATGTTGTGGTACAAGAACTCCATCTTCCTGCAGGAAGAGAAGTAATTTTCAAGATGCGTTCTCAAGATGTTTTACATTCTGCTTACATGCCACACTTTAGAGCTCAGATGAACTGTGTACCGGGAATGATTACCGAATTTGCTTTTACGCCTACTGTAACCTCTGAAGATATGAGACAAACAGATGAAATTAAAGCTAAGGTAAAAAAGATCAATTCTATCAGAAGAGAAAACAGTCAAGTATTAATAGCAAAAGGAGAGGAAGCTTTAGAACCCTATGTCTTCGATTATTTGTTACTTTGTAATAAAATTTGTGGTGCTTCACATTACAATATGCAAATGAAAATAGTCGTAGAAACACCCAAAGAATTTAAACAATGGATAATGGATCAGCAAACCTTTGCGGAAGTTATCCAATAACACAAACTAAAATAAATTTAAGATCATGTCAACAGCAGCAGCGCAATTACACCAAGAGGAGGATCACGGACATCATCACAAAGAAACGTTCATCACCAAGTATATTTTCAGTCAAGATCACAAAATGATCTCGAAACAATACTTGATCACAGGATTATTTATGGGAATCATTGGGATTGCTATGTCACTATTATTCCGATTGCAACTCGCTTGGCCAGAGCAGCCCATGGGTATTATGTCTGCTCTTTTAGGAAAATGGGCACCAGATGGTGTCATGGACCCTAATGTGTATTTAGCTTTGGTTACCATTCACGGTACAATTATGGTATTCTTCGTCCTCACAGCAGGATTGAGTGGAACCTTCAGTAACCTTTTGATTCCATTGCAAATTGGTGCAAGGGATATGGCTTCTGGATTGCTCAATATGATTTCCTATTGGTTGTTTTTTCTTTCCAGTGTCATTATGGTTTGTTCATTATTTGTTGAAGCTGGACCTGCAGCAGCTGGTTGGACAATTTACCCCCCGTTAAGTGCCCTTCCACAAGCTCAACCTGGATCTGGCCTTGGAATGACATTATGGTTGGTCTCTATGGCCATCTTTATTGCTTCCTCTTTATTGGGATCATTGAACTACATCGTTACAGTATTAAACCTCAGAACCAAAGGAATGACGATGAGTCGTTTGCCTTTGACCATATGGGCCTTCTTTATCACTGCCGTCATTGGAGTGGTATCCTTTCCAGTATTATTGTCTGCAGCTCTGCTATTGATTATGGACAGAAGTTTTGGGACTTCTTTTTTCCTTTCGGACATATTTATTCAAGGAGAAGTATTGCATTATCAAGGTGGATCACCTGTTCTCTACGAACATCTTTTCTGGTTTTTGGGTCACCCGGAGGTTTACATTGTTTTATTGCCTGCCTTGGGAATCACTTCAGAAATTATAGCAACAAATTCCAGGAAACCCATTTTCGGGTATCGTGCGATGGTGGCCTCTATTTTGGCGATTGCCTTTTTATCTACCATTGTATGGGGACACCATATGTTTATTTCAGGAATGAATCCATTTCTTGGATCGGTCTTTACTTTTACAACGCTATTGATTGCTATCCCTTCAGCGGTGAAGGCATTTAACTATATCACCACCCTATGGAAGGGTAACTTGCAGCTTAACCCTGCCATGTTGTTTTCCATCGGTTTGGTTTCTACATTCATATCTGGTGGATTGACGGGAATCATTTTGGGTGATAGCACGCTTGATATTAACGTTCACGACACCTATTTTGTAGTAGCTCACTTCCACCTAGTTATGGGAATATCTGCTCTTTATGGACTTTTTGCTGGAGTTTACCATTGGTTTCCCAAGATGTTCAAAAGAATGATGAATAAAAATTTAGGGTACCTTCACTTTTGGGTCACAGCTATCTGTGCCTATGGTGTATTTTTCCCCATGCACTTTATAGGTATGGCTGGACTTCCGAGAAGGTATTACACCAATACGGCCTTTCCTTATTTTGACGATTTGGCGAATATCAATGTCGTAATTACCGTTTTTGCTTTGATTGCTGGAGCTGCACAATTGGTTTTCCTATACAACTTTATCCACAGTATTTTCTATGGAAAGCCTGCAGAACAAAACCCTTGGAAATCCACTACCCTCGAATGGACGGCTCCAATTAAGCACATCCACGGTAACTGGGAAGGAGAAATCCCTGAAGTGCATCGTTGGGCGTATGACTATTCCAAACCTGGTCAAGATGTGGACTTTGTACCGCAACACATCCCCCTAAAAGATGGGGAAGATGAAATTCAACATTAACCAAATAATTACATGTAAAAGATCTGCCTCAAGGCAGCTCTCTTGGTTTCCATTTAGATAAATTCAATTCTCAGTTGCCTATACTTAGTATAATTTTATAGCATTTATGTAAGTAAATAAATAAGAGAATCACCCCCAAAACCTTTTACTTTATAGATCATCGGTATCTCAATAAATAAAATAGCCGGTTAAATTGAAGTAATTATTGATTCATAATCAGAATATTAAAATCTTTTCAAAAAAAGTGGCTTTTAATTCAATTTAAAAAATCATTCAAAACTCATGATATTTTAGTTTTATGGGACATTTTTGCAGGATTTAAAATCTAAGATTAAATCATTTATCTTTGTTACAGATGAATGAATTTTTAGATCCGTCAGACGATCAGTTAACACCTGAGGAGAAAGATATTGATAGAGCACTTCGGCCAGAAAGTTTCAATGATTTCGCTGGACAAGAAGGTATACTTGAAAACCTCAAGGTATTTGTCGCGGCTGCCAACCAAAGGGAAGAGGCACTGGATCATACCTTATTTCACGGTCCTCCGGGACTTGGAAAAACTACCTTGGCTTATATACTGGCAGGTGAGTTGGAAGTCGGAGTCAAGACAACTTCAGGACCTGTTCTGGACAAACCAGGAGATTTGGCAGGTCTGCTTACCAACCTTCAACCCAGAGATATCTTATTCATTGATGAAATCCACCGACTCAATCCAATAGTAGAGGAATATTTGTATTCTGCCATGGAGGATTATAAGATTGATATCATGATCGAAACGGGACCTAATGCACGTACAGTTCAGATCAATCTTAATCCCTTTACCCTTGTTGGGGCGACCACTCGCTCTGGCTTGCTGACAGCCCCGATGCGTGCTCGTTTTGGTATTACCTGTCGACTTGAATATTACAATGCCGAACTGCTATCTACTATATTGAATCGCAGTGCCGATATATTGAATATGGCTATTACCTCACAAGCAGGTATTGAGATTGCGGGGAGAAGTAGGGGTACTCCGAGAATTGCAAATGGACTGCTGAGAAGGGTTAGGGATTTTGCACAAATCAAAGGGGATGGTAAAATTGATATCGAAATCACTCAATATGCCCTTAATGCATTGAATGTTGACGCCCATGGGCTGGATGAAATGGACAACAAAATACTTACTACGCTTATAGATAAATTTAAAGGCGGCCCAGTAGGTATTAATACACTGTCTACAGCTGTTGCCGAAAATGGTGAAACGATCGAAGAGGTTTACGAACCCTTTTTGATTCAGGAAGGTTTTTTAGTTCGGACTCCAAGAGGCAGGGAAGTTACAGAATTGGCCTACCGTCACCTTGGAAGAATCAGAGACAATCAGAAAGGTTTATTTTAGACATTTTAATCTAAATGAATAAAAATCAAAAATATGACCTAGTAAAAACTATTTCACGAAGCAATTAAAAAAATATTTTCTGACTGATCCCAAAAAGAGTCACAAGCCTTTTGTGCTCAAGGACTCCTATAGCTAGTGCATCCAAAATTGTTTTTCCAGCGTGTTGTAAGTTAAATACTGCATCACTGAACTCTTTTAAAGTTTTATAATCATGACTATATCTTTTGCCAGGGAAAGAGTCAATTGCTGGATGTATATGGTTTGGGTATTCTACTTTTACTTTATTAATTATTCCATCCTCATGAGCCATTTTCCACTTTTCTGCCTCACTTGTAAATTTAGCCACCCCCCCTTTTTCATTAACCGACTTTAATCCTCTCATCACTTCGTAAAGTTCGTGAACTCCGTGATCCATTTTCGCTTGAAATATGCCATGAATGTGGATTTATATTTCAGCAACGTGACCCTTGGAAAGTTATATATTCATATAAAGATCACAATAACCATGATCAGGTTCATTAAACTTGTTTTCATCCGATTTTAAAATAAATTTTTCATAAAAAACATTATTTATCCTCAATTTTGGTATGTCGCCTCTTTTTTCTTTAATTTAGGTTTTCTTAACTCTTAAATTATAATAATTTAAAATTATGTTATCTGTTAACACCAGAACTACCTTAATCAAAAATTCCGCCAAGGATTTAGGTTTTTTGTCTTGCGGGATATCTAAGGCTGATTTTTTAGAGGAAGAAGCCCCTAGGCTTGAACAATGGCTTCAAGGTGGTAAACATGGTAAAATGGCCTACATGGAAAACCATTTTGACAAACGTCTAGATCCTCGATTACTTGTCCCTGGCGCAAAAAGTGTAGTTTCACTTTTACTGAATTATTATACTGATGAGCTCCAAGATGAGGGTGTTCCTAAAATATCCAAATATGCTTATGGTACCGATTACCACTTTGTTATTAAGGAAAAACTCGGTCAACTCTTACAGACCATTCAAGATGAAATAGGTGAGGTTAATGGTAGGGTATTTGTTGATTCAGCACCTGTTATGGATAAGGCTTGGGCTTCTCGAAGCGGCTTGGGCTGGATTGGTAAAAACACTAATTTGATCACCCAAAAAGTGGGATCTTTCTTTTTTATAGCTGAATTAATCACGGACTTGGAATTAGAATACGATACCCCAGTAACCGATCATTGTGGAACCTGTACTGCCTGCATTGACGCCTGTCCTACAGAAGCTCTTACACCATATAATATTGATGCAAGTAAATGTATTTCTTACCTAACAATTGAGCTGAAAGATCAAATACCAAATGAATTTCAAAACAAGATGGACGACTGGGCTTTTGGTTGCGATGTCTGTCAGGACGTTTGCCCGTGGAACCGCTTTTCTAAATCGCACAGTGAACCACTCTTTGATCCTCGAGCTGAACTGCTGGATTTCACGAAAAAAGATTGGGAAGAACTTACCGAGGTCACTTTTGAAACCATTTTTAAAAACAGTTCGGTAAAAAGAACCCGTTACAAAGGCTTCAAAAGAAATCTTTCTTTTTTGAGTCGATAATCACCCTCTTTCTCTTTCTAGAATACTTGTTAGACTCAAATCGGCAGCAAATATTTTTTTATAATTTGTCAGTTGATCAATTTTCTAACTTTAATAAGAAAAAAAGTCTGAATACAATACTTACTTTTTTTGAATTATACTTTGGTGCACTATAATTTCAACTCTTAATAACCAAAAGCAAAAAAATAAAATTAAAAAATTAATTAATTTTGGAATGCTATAAAAAACAGAATAGTCTATTCATACTATGAAATTTTACAAATCAAAGTCTTTGCTTTTCCTATATTTACTTTGGTTTTTTACTCATTGTCAAAAGCCAAATGTTTCCATAGAAATATCAGCAGAGGACTTTCACCAAGCACAAGATCAGTTGACTTCAGTGATGGTTCACGACATTTTTTCACCTCCAGCCGCTAGTAGGGTCTATGTTTATTCTAATATTGCAGCATATGAAATCCTAGCCCAAGAGGAGGGGAACCAGCATACTACTTTGTCTGGAGTATTAACTGATTTTAAAGGAATCCCCTCAATTAAGGATAGTCTTGTAAATCTTAAGCTCGCCGCACTTATAGCCTATATTGGAGTAGGTGAAAATCTTATTTTTTCGGTGGACAGGATGACTGATTACATTAGTAATTTATCCACAAAATGGAAAGAACAAAATAGAGAAGTTTATAATGCCTCCCAGCAGTACGCCCAGCAGGTTGTAGAAGAAATCAAAGTCTGGTATGATAAAGACAACTACAATCAAACTCGAACCTTTCCAAAGTTTTATGTGGACTACGATAGTCCCTCTCGATGGCAACCCACACCTCCAGACTATATGGACGGTATAGAGCCTCATTGGAGTAAAATAAGACCTTTTGTGTTAACCTCTTCTTCTCAATTTAAACCTGAACCTCCACCCCCTTTTTCAATGGAACCCGATTCAGAATTTTATAAAGAGTTGATGGAAGTATATCAGGTAGTTAAGGAAATTCAGGAAAGTGAATCGTATGACGAAAGGCAAGAGATCGCCAAATTCTGGGATTGTAATCCTTATGTCTCCACTCACAAGGGTCATGTAATGTTTGCCCTAAAAAAAATCAGTCCAGGCGCCCATTGGATAGGTATTACTAAAATCGTTTCTCGAAAAACCAATGCCGATGTTCATACCACAGTAGCGGCTTACACCAAGGTTTCTATTGCCCTAGCAGACGGTTTTATTAGCTGCTGGGATGAAAAGTACAGGAGTAACTTGATCCGTCCCGAAACCATAATTAATAAAGTGCTGGATGAAAATTGGTACCCAGTACTTCAGACCCCGCCTTTTCCAGAATATACCAGTGGACATTCTGTCGTATCGGGAGCCGCATCTGTAATTCTAACGAATTTCTTTGGGAATAATATTGCCTTTGAAGATAATACGGAATTACCCTATGACTTGCCCATTCGCTCCTATAGCTCATTTAATCATGCTGCAGAGGAAGCCGCCATTAGTAGAATGTATGGTGGAATTCATTACAGAAAGGCAATTGAAGAGGGCCTTAAACAAGGTCGAGATGTAGGAGAGTTTGTGAGTAAAAAGTTGGGTTTGCAAAAGTAAACTTAACTTCTAATCTAAATTTTCAGCCCTTAAAAAAGGACGCCAATTTTTTAATAAAAGCCTTGTCCCACGTCAATCCGGTGTTATTGTAATAAAACTGAATCAACTCTTTTGTAGTGTCTGAAGAACCGTGATCCGTTTTAAGAAGTTGCTCTATGAATTGCTGAACCTCATTATCCCCTTGCGTTTGTTGAAGTGCATAAATACCCAACAGGTGATTTTTGGAAGAACGGAAGAGTTGTGACTTGGAGAATTGAGCTATTGACTCAAGAGTAGACTGCATTTTATTGTTTTCTCCTTTGCTCTTGTAAATGTAGGCCAGAAGGAAATACTCCCAGCGTTCCTCTGGATCAAAAGGTTTTCCTACGCCAATATGCTCAGGCCAAAGTAGAGCCTCTGTTACCCTCGATTGCGCTTGGTTATTTTGATTCTTCTCAATGTATTGTAATGCACTACCCACATAGGCTTTAGTATAGATTTGACGACCTTCGGTAGCGTGTTCATATGGTAGTATTTTGATGTCCTTTAGCAGGTCTATGGTTTTGTTGTATTGTTGGAGATCATTGAGGATTTGTGCCAAAAGCATTCCAGCAAAATAATTGTCTTTGTCTTCTTTGTAGGTTTTTTGAATGATCTTCATTGCAGCCAAAGCCCTGCCCGTTTTAAAATGATTCTCAGCCAATGAAAAAGCATATCGCCAATTTTTAGGGGACTTGCTATATGCGTATTGTAAATCTTTTTCATAGCCTGGTATTTGGTATTGTTTGAACAACATTCCTCTTATGTAGTAAAATAGTGGATCCTTTGGAACTTGGCCTAAAGTCTTGAAAATTTCAATGCCTTTATCCATTTGTGCTCGGCCTAGTAGATTCAACCCTTTAAAATATTTTGCTTTCCAAGAGGATGAGTTCGACCCAACCCAGTCTAGCATTTCTAAGCTTTCATTTCTGAAAGGAAAAACAAAACTAATGGATTGGTCATCCAGTTTTTTAAGAGCATTGTTATTTTGTTTAAGGTAAGCCAACCAAAGTGAATTGAGTAAATGTTTTGGACCCATTTCAAGAATTTGAATGGCCTCAGTATTATTGTTTCTGTTATAATAAAACAAAGCCAATTCCAACATGGTTTGGTAAGGAAATTCAGATCGGTGAGCATTGATAACATCCATTTGATTGTTAACCCCAAGCAATAGTTTTTCATAAACTATAAAATGATTGATAGGATCGACGGCCTCAATTTCCTTTAGTGTGCTTAAGGCACTTTTCTTATCGCCCATGATTCTGTAAAGCATTGCTTTTTGGGAGAGGGCATTGATGTTTTCACTATTAAATTTTAGTGCTATGTCATTATAGTGTTTAGCATCATTAAATTTTTTTTCAGAGATATGGATTTGGGCAAGTAAGGAATTGGCTGATGAACGATAGGCTACAGATCTTGCTGCCCAACCTAAGTGCTCTTTTGCATTGATCCAGTCTTTTTTAACCATGTAGGCGATGCCCGCGGTATAGTTTAGACCATTGTGATAGGCGTCGAATTGTAAACCTAAATTAGCAACGGAGAGAGATTTTTCATAGTCGCCATTTCTGTAATTTAGAAATGATAATTCTTTTCTGGCTTCGAGGTGTATGGGATCCTCCTCAAGAATTTCATTAAGCAGCTTTTCTGCAAGGGGATAATCTCGGTATCGTTGGGCATCTTTGGCCTTTAGAAATTTTTTTTCCAAGGTATTTTGGGTAATCACAGCGGGGTTGTTAAAGTTTCTTTTGATCAGAGCCGGCTTGACATTGTAATGTAACTCCAAGCCAGGGACATTAATAGAGTAGTCTCCTTTGGGTTTGGTAAAAGATAAAGTGTAGGTGCCGTTGGGTGAAGTTTCTATAGATTGACTTTGATTTACACCCAATGCAGAGATTGACACAGGAGTGGAGACTCCTATAAAAGCGTTGACTTTTACTTCAATATTGTTTCCTTCCTCCATTATGTTCATGGCCCCATAGCGAGAGGCTTCTTTAATACCTCCGATTCCTTTTACAGGAAACCATACTTCAGTCCACTTATCGGTCAGATGAGGTTCGAAAGTAGCTTGGCTGATTGGGTTTTCCTCACCTGGAAAGTATTGTACATATAGTCTGCCTGCCTGATATTCTATGTATTGACCGTCGGTGTCGGTGAGAAGGTCTTCCCAAATTCCTCCTGCTCTGGATAGGTTCCATAGCCATAATTTTTGTCCAGGGATTTCATCATAACGTCCCCAATGGCCAAAACCTACATCACTATTTTGATAGTATCCTCCAAAAAAATCATTGTATTCTCCGATGACATGATAAGATTTACTGGGGCCAAAATTATTCTCTTTGTATTGAGATAAATCTCTGTTAATAAGGTCTGTGGGCCATGGCTTTACCATTCCTCCATGATTGAGGTATTGATCGCCTGGGGTGTGGAATACTAAATCTTTTTGGGCCGCCGCTGCAGCGGTCATCCAATTGTAATAAGATTGCTCTATTTCAGTGGGGTTGTACCAAACGGCCTCGGTTGTAAAAGCACTATGGTCTCTGGGCAGGATAATTTTGACCCGCCATTGTGTTCTTGAAGCTAAATCTATTCCGCCTACTGTACAAACTACACTTCCGTCAGTCAATTCATCTAGTCGGTAATCTACTGGGGTAGCGGTACCAGGATGATGACCAATTATTCCAAAATTAAATTCTATACCTCCAGAGGTCCAAGGTCCGCGCATAGCGATATTTCTAAATTTCGCGACTTCATTTTTGTATATGAATTCGTTGCCATTGCTTTTGTCTACAGCACTCCAAATTTTTCCACCAGCCTCTGGGAATACCTGGACTTCTATCCAGTTGTTTTCAAGTTTAACTATTTTAAATTTTTTGTTCGCTTTTTCAAAGTCATAGCCCTGAAACTTGTGGTAAGGATAAATTTTGGGATTAAAAATAAAAGCTGGTAGTGGATTGGGATCCCCAAAGTAATAGGTTGGATAACTAACCAATTCTTCCTTGATACTATTCTCTTGTGCTATAATTAGTGTGGGGAGTAAAAGGATAAAAATGGAGAAAATAATACTTGTAATATAGACTAATACCAGTTTCATTTGTTTTATTTTTGAAGGTAGAAAAAGAGTACACAAATTATTAATATAAATTATATTACAGAGAAAGAGTGCAAAGTTTTACTCTGTTTAAGATTGTTAAATTTTATAACAATGTTAAATAATTAAAAATTATTCTAAAACACAAGAGTTAACAATTTATTAACTATATTTGCTGACTGTCAAAAACAATTTTTTTTTTACAATTATTTAGTTCACTTTAACAATTGAATTATTTACAAACAAATTCAAACTCATTATGAAACAAAAAACTATTAAACACGCGGTATTGAGCCTTTGCTTTCTTTTAAGCGGCTTTTTATTTGCCCAAAAAACTGTAAATGGTACAGTTACTGATGAAGATGGAGTCCCACTACCTGGCGCTACTGTCGTGGTAATTGAAACCAATGATGGAGCAACAACTGATTTTGACGGAAATTATTCTATTTCTGCATCTGAGGGTTTGACTCTTGAAATCAGCTTTGTAGGTTATGAATCACAGCAGATAGTTGTTGGTGCTGATTCTACGTACAACACATCCCTAGTAGCGGGTAATGCTCTTGACGAGATAGTAGTATCTGCATTAGGTATTAAGAGGGAGGAAAAAACCTTAACCTATTCAAGTCAAACTGTTAGCTCTGATAACTTGACTCAAGCTAGAGACGTAAGCTTTGCGAATAGTTTGAATGGTCGTGCTGCAGGTGTTGAAATTAGAAAAAGCAGCTCAGGTGCAGGTGGATCAACACGTATTGTACTTAGAGGAAATAAATCTTTGAGTGGAGATAGTCAGCCTCTTATTGTAATTGATGGTATTCCCATGGTTAACAATCGAGGAAATCAACCTGGTGTTTGGGGTGGTATTGACGAAGGTGATGGACTTTCTCAGGTAAACCCAGACGATATTGAAAACATCACAATTCTAAAAGGTGCCAATGCATCAGTATTATATGGTAGTCAAGGAGCGAATGGTGTAATCATGATTACAACTAAGTCTGGTGAAGAAGGAAAAACTAAAGTTACCGTAAATTCTGGTGTAACCTTTGAGAGTATTATCAGTATTCCTGATCTACAATATGATTATGGAGCAGTTGGTGCAGATAAAAATAGTTGGTCAACTACCAGAGGTAACTATGAGAGTGGTTATGCTGAAGATTTTTTTCAGACAGGAGCTAACTATGTAAATTCTGTAAGTGTTAGTGGAGGAAATTCCAAAACTAAGACTTACTTTTCTTATTATAATACTACCTCAGATGGTGTTATGCCAACATTTAAATACCAGAAGAATAATGTTTCATTTAAGCAGTCTACTAAGTTATTGAATGATAAAATGACCGTTACTTCAAACATTATATTGACAGATGAGAAAACTCATAACAGAACTCCTTCAGGATATTATTTAAACCCTTTGGTCGCTCTCTATACATTTCCAAGACAGATGGATTTTAATGATTTTATGACAAATTATCAAAGTCTTAATGCCAACAATGTGATGGAGCAAAATATTTACGCTAATTATCACTTCTTGTCCAACCCTAATTGGGTTTTAAATAAGCAACCTAAAGATGACAGAATAAAAAGAGCGATTTCAAGTTTAAATATTAACTACCAGTTATCTGAAAAACTTTCATTTCAAGCTAGAGCATCATATGACTACTCAAACAAAACTTATGAGCAGCAGCATTCAGCTACTTCCAATCCTACCAATACTGGTGACAATGGAAGATGGGATTACAAAAGGCTAAACGACGAATTATTTTATGCTGATGGAATATTAAATTATACTGATGACCTTTCTGATGATATTAGCCTAACACTTATCGCTGGAGCATCTATCCAACATCAAGTATTTGGTGAAGGGGTTAATGTATCCTCTGGTAACGACGGTTTGTTATTTTACGCCAATGAGTTCAACTTTCAAAATCTTCCAACCAATGTTCAAGTTCAGTCGGCTTTGGGCAGTAGAATTGAAAAGCAAGCTTTATTTGGAAACGCTGTAATTGGCTATAAAGATTATCTATTCCTTGATATAGCAGGAAGAAATGACTATGCTTCTACCTTGGCGCTTACTGGAAATGAGTCTTATTTCTATCCATCTTATGGACTTTCAGCGATCATTTCGCAAATGGTTGAGTTGCCAGAGATAATTAGTTTTGCTAAGATTAGAGCCTCTGCTGCCTCCGTAGGTAATGAGGTTCCTTTTAACCGAATTAATCCTCAAAATACTGTAACTGCTGCAGGTGCGGTTAACAGAAACACACAAAAGCCATTTACGGACTTGAAGCCTGAATTAATTGAAACAACTGAATTTGGTATTGACGTTCGATTCTTGAACAACAAGATAGGTGTTGACTTAGCAATATACAATATTAAGAGTACAGATCAGTTCCTAAGTCTTGCTGCACCCTCTGGATCAGGATTTACTACTTATTTTGTAAACGCCGGTGAAATTGTAAACAAAGGAGTTGAATTGAGTCTTAGTGGAAAAATTATTGAAAAACAAAATCTTTCATGGACATCAACATTCAACTTTACTAAAAATAATAATGAAGTTGTAGAAATTCATCCAGAGATTTCAGGTCTTGGTACAGGTGGTGGTGATGCTGTTCAGTCGCGTTTTGTGGCTGGCGGATCTATTGGCGACATGTACATAAGAATGCATAAAAGAGATGCTCAGGGAAGAATTCTGCTTGATGATAGTGGTACTCCTTTAAGTACAGATCACATGCTTGCCGGAAATGCAGAACCAGATTTCAGCATCGGATGGGCTAACAATTTTACTCTAGGAGATAAATTCACTGCTGGATTTATTATAAACGGTAAATTTGGAGGTGAAGTTTACTCTCACACTGAAACCATGTTGAATGGATTCGGAGTTTCAGCTCGATCTGGAGCTGCCAGAGATGCTGGTAGTTTATCTGTTAATGCTGCTACTGAAAGTACAGGAGCTGCTGTAAGTTCAGTTGATCCAGTAAAATGGTATACTGCACTTGGAGACAGAAATGGTATTGGAGAACCTTACGTTTACGATAGAACCAATATCAGACTTACCCAGCTTTCAATAGGTTACAATTTAGACACCTCTACATTGGGACTTCCTATCGAAAGTGCTAACATTTCTCTAATAGGAAACAATCTTCTCTACAGTGCTGAAGCGCCTTTCGATCCTGAGGTGGCGATGAGTACTAGCAGAAGTAACCAGGGGATTGATAATTTCAATCTTCCATCTACTAGAACAATCGGTATGAACTTAAGATTAACATTCTAAATCTATAATTAAAATGAGACAAAACTTTTTATACGTATTATTAATTGGATTGGTCACGATGTACTCTTGTACAGATGATTTCGCGGAGTTGAACACCAATCCAAACCAAATAACTACTGAATCCCTTAAACAAAACTTTAATCATGTTGGAGCTTATTTTCCATCTATGTTGAAAGCTCTGAGTGGGAATCAAGTTATGCACAACCTAAACAATGATTCATGGGTTAAGCATTATGCCACCCCAACGCCATTTGTTGGAGGTGTAAACAATACCACTTATTATCCAAGATGGATTGATCAATATTGGAATCGTATTTACGGAAGTGTTATGGCTCCTGGGAGACAGGTGATTCAGATTGCTGAAGAAGGCGGATTTGACATGTTTGTCCAATGGACAAAATTAATTCAGATTCTTGGTACATCCCGACTTAGTGCTTATCATGGTCCGTTAATTTATTCAAATTATGGAACATCAGGTGATGTAATGTATGATTCTGAAGCAGATTTGTACAACACTTGGTTCTCTGAGTTGGATCAAATTGTTTCCACTTTCTCAGCGAATACTGATTATGTAGGATTCAAAGATTTTGACGCTAGCTATGGTGGAAGTGTTCCCCAATGGATCAAAATGGCAAATTCACTTAGGTTGAGATTAGCCATGAGAATTTCAAAAGCAAACCCTTCTTTGGCTAAAATTCAAGGAGAGAAAGCCATCAACGATGCAGGAGGATTGATTACAACAAATGCAGACAATTTAATGTTAAGTCTTTATGGAGAACCTTTCCACGAAGTTACCATTTGTTTCTCTTGGAATGATACACGTATGAGTGCTTCTATGGAGTCAATTCTTGGAGGATACGATGATCCTAGAGCCTCTAAGTACTGGGCTCCTGTTGCTGATGCAAGCTTAGTTGCTGATCATCCTAATTTCCCTTACAAAGGAATTTTAAATGGTGCGTTCCTAGCCTCAAAAGCACTTCATTTACCTTACTCAACTATTAGTGAAGACTTTAAGTCTGCTAGTGATAGAAAACTAATTGATGCTGCTGAAGTGCACTTGATCTTAGCTGAGGCAAACCTAAGAGGATGGTCTACACCTTTATCGGCTCAAGGTCATTATGAAGAAGGAGTGAAACAATCCTTTGCTTATTGGGGCGCAGGTGGAGTTGATGCCTATTTGGCCAATAGCACTGGTACACCATTAGATTATGATGATGTTGTTGAAACTGGTGATGTGAATGATTTTACCAGTAGAATTACTTCTACCGTTGCATGGAATGCAGCAGGGTCCAATGAAGATAAACTCGAAAAAATCATTACTCAAAAATGGATTGCTGCATACACTAACTCAATTGAAGCATGGGTAGATCATAGAAGAACCGGATATCCTAAGCTTCCATATAATTACAAGAATGACAGTAACTCTGACTTTGGAATAATTGCTGCTGATGACTTTATGAAGAGAATGGTTTTCCCAATTCCTGAGAAAACCAACAATCCTTCTGGATACGCCGATGCAGTTTCAAAACTTGGCGGTGCTGATGAAATTGGTACACGTCTGTATTGGGATACTGGAGCTTCAAACTTCTAGCTTCTCACTATATTTATGAGGAAAAGCCTGTATTTTTACAGGCTTTTTTTTTTAATTTGTAATTCTCATTTTCTTAAAACTCCAATATGAAATCTACTTCGTTGTTAAAAATTCTATCTCTTTCAGGTTTAGTTTTTTTTTCCTGTACTCCCCAGGCTGATAAAATGTTTACCCTAATGCCTTCCAGTGTAACTGGTATAGATTTTAGAAACCCTTTACAGGAGACAGAACAGTTTAATGTTCTCAATTATGGTTATCTATACAATGGCGGTGGAGTAGCCATAGGAGATATTAATGATGACGGTTTATCTGACATCTACTTCACTGGTAATATGGTGGGCAGTAGATTGTACCTCAACCAAGGGAATTTTAAGTTTAAGGAAATAGCAGAGCAAGCAGGTGTTTTTGCGAGTGGACTCTGGAATACTGGAACGACTATGGCGGATGTTAATGGTGATGGCTTTATGGATATTTATGTTTGCCGATCTGCTGCAAAAGACTCCAACAAAAGAAAAAACTTACTTTTTATTAATAATGGAGATTTAACTTTTACAGAAAAAGGAGAAGAATATGGTGTGGACGACTCCGGTTATAGTACACAAGGTGCTTTTTTTGATTATGACAAGGATGGTGATTTAGATCTATATATTCTAAATCATTCTACTCAGGAATATGCTGGATTGGGAAAAATATCAAGACATCATAAAAAACAAAAAAATAAATCTTACTCTGATAAGTTGATGAGAAACGACAATGGAAAATTTGTTGATGTTAGCGATGAGGCTGGATTGATTTCCAATATACTTGGTTTTGGTCTTGGTATTGCGGTTTCTGATTTGAATAACGATAGCTGGATGGATTTGTACATATCCAATGATTATAACGAACAAGACTATCTCTATTTAAATAATGGTGACGGTACTTTTTCTGAACAATTGGAAGACTATATTGGCCATGTTTCTCTTTATTCAATGGGATCGGATATTGCAGACATCAACAATGATGGTCTCACAGATATCATGACCCTTGACATGTTGCCTGAAGGAAATTATAGAATAAAAATGACCTCAGGGCCTGATAATTTTGAAAAGCTAAGTCATCTAGAAAAGAACGGGTTTTACCATCAAACTATGAGAAATATGTTGCAACTCAATCGCGGTGGAGATTATTTTTCTGAGATTGGACAGTTTTCTGGTGTATCAAATACAGATTGGAGCTGGGCTTCTCTTTTTACCGATCTTGATAATGACGGATTTAAGGACCTCTTTATTACTAATGGTTATCGAAAAGATTATACCAATATGGATTTCATGAATTATGTGGTCCAGGAAAAAATTAATGAGAGGAAAACTAAAGAGAAAATTCAACTCAAGGAGTTAATTGATAAAATGCCATCTACTATTGAAGAAAACTACACTTACAAAAATAATGGGGATTTGACTTTTTCCAAGGTGAATAAAGATTGGGGCCTAGACCAAAAAACCCTTTCCAATGGTGCAGCTTATGTGGATTTGGATAATGATGGTGACATGGATTTGGTTGTAAACAATATCGATGAAAAAGCTTTTATTTACAGAAATAATGCAGAAAAGTTTACTCAGAATAATTATTTAAAAATTGCTCTAAAGGGGACGGGTAAAAATAAATTTGGGATTGGTGCTAAAGTGAATGTAAATTCTGGAGGAATGATGCAAACCCAAGAATTATTAAATACAAGGGGTTATCAGTCATCCGTTGATCTAAATTTAATTTTTGGTATTGGAAAATCTACCAAAGTTGATCAAGTAGAGGTTATTTGGCCCAATCAAAAAAAACAAATCATTGCTGATCTTGAGCCTAACCAAAAAATTATACTTTTAGAAACAAATGCTACCGCTACTGAACCGGAACAGGAAGAGGTCAATACAGATCTTTTTGAAGAAGTAACACCACTTAATTTTACACATAAGGAGAATAATTACAATGATTTTAAAAGAGAGATCATGCTGCCCCATATGCTTTCTACTCTTGGGCCAAAGTTGGCTGTGGGGGATGTCAATGGCGATGGACTTGAGGATGTCTTCATTGGTGGTGCCAAGGGGTCGGTTGGAGGACTATTCTTACAAAATCGATTAGGAATTTTTGTAAAATCCAATAATATCGATCTTGAGCCTGATGCGTCTTCTGAAGATATGGGTGCTTTATTTTTTGATGCTGATGGGGATCAAGATTTAGATTTATTTGTGGTGAGTGGGGGTAATGAATTTGATAAAACGGCATCTGCACTAAAAGACAGACTTTACATTAACATAGGAAAAGGCAATTTTATTAAATCAAAAGGAAATCTGCCCGACTATTTATCCAGTGGGTCGGTCATAAAATCTGCAGATTTCGATAATGATGGCGATATGGATTTATTTGTTGGAGGAAGAATTTTACCCAATGAGTATCCCTATGCACCGCAGAGTTTCCTGCTTCAAAATAATGGTAAAGGGGTCTTTGAAGACATTACTGAAAATAAAGCTAACGGACTTCATAATATAGGAATGGTTTCTGATGCGTTGTGGACCGATTTTAATGGAGACAGCTTTCCAGATCTTATATTGGTTGGTGAGTGGATGCCAATTACCTTATTTGTAAATAAAAATGGAAATCTTGAAAATATATCAGAGAATGTAGGTTTTAAAAACTCTGAAGGATGGTGGAATACGATTGCCCAAGCTGATTTTGACAAGGATGGTGATATGGATTATGTTGCTGGAAATTTTGGACTTAATTCTCAACTAAAAACTTCTATTGATTATCCCATTGGAATATATGCCAAAGATTATGATAACAATGGCTCTGTAGACCCAATACTATCCTGTTATGATGAAGGGAAAAATTATCCCGTTTTTTCCAAAGACGATATTCAACAACAATTGACGATACTTAAAAATAGATTTGTAAAGTATAGTGAATATGCTGGATTGACGATTGATCAAGTATTTACTTCTGAAGAATTAGAAGGATCTAAAGTTCTATATGCCAAAAATTTTGAAACAAGTTATATTGAAAATATTGGTAGTGGTCAATTCAAAATAACCGCCTTACCAAAGGAATCCCAATTTTCACCCATTTATGGATTGAGTACAGGAGATTTCAATCAAGATGGACATATTGATATTGTAATGGGAGGAAATTTCACCGCCTCAAGGGTAAAGTTTGGCAACTATGATGCAATCAAAGGTATTTGTTTTCTAGGAGACGGTAGTGGTAAATTTAGTTATCTAGATGCCTCAGAATCGGGCTTGATGGTCTCTGGAGAGGTTAGAGACATACAAAAGATAATTTCACCTAGTGGAGAGCAATATTTAGTCTTTACTAGAAACAATGATACTCCAAAATTTTATAAAACTACTTTAAATTAATGCTTCATGATTACCCCTAAACAGATAAAATTTTTTGAGTCAGAGGGCTTTTTAGCCTTAGATAATATTCTCAACAATCAAGATATAGAATTCTACTCCAAAACTTACAACGCCTTTATTAACGATGAATTTGATACCAGTGATTTACGATCAGACCTTTCTGGTTCTGAGGATCAAGCCAGTGAGCTAATTACTCAAATCATGCTTCCCTCCCGTGTATATCCAGATTTATTAGATTACCCTATGCACAAAACGAGTTTGGCTATTGCTCAAAATTTGATGGGGAATGATATGATATTGGATTTTGATATGCTGATTAACAAGGCACCTTTTACCAATCAACCCACACCATGGCATCAAGATGCAGCCTATTGGATTGATATGCCTGATAAAAGGGCGTTGAGTATTTGGTTTGCCATTGATGAGGCTACACTTGAAAATGGTTGTATGTGGTACACTCCAAAGTCACACAAGTTTCCATTGAGGGATCACTACCAGCCTGTTGGAAAAGGAGCACTTCAGTGCCAAGGAACAGAAAAGGAGAGTACTGCAGTTCCCTTAAAATCTGGGTCCTGTTCTATTCACCACGGACATACGCTGCATTTCAGTCGCGGGAATTCTACATCAAAAAATCGCAGGGCATTTATACTTAATTTTCGGCCTCAAAAAATGGTAGAATTGGAGAGGGAGCAGGGTATGGATCACTCTGGCATAAGGGAGGTTAAGACATAGAAACTTTATTCAGTTAGGATGGCTGTATCCATTATATGACTTCTTATCTTCAAACGATTAATTATGTTTCTATTCTCTCTAGTAGGATAAACACGATTGGAAAGAAAAACCATAAAACAACGATTAATAGGATCAACCCATACGGTATTTCCTGTATATCCCTCGTGACCATAGCTTGAATAACTAGATTTTATTGAAGGGTGACGATTTTTAGCAATTGTGTCAAGTGTGGGTTTGTCAAAACCTAATCCTCGACGATTTTCAGTTTTTGGATAGGCACGTGAACTAAAAAGGTTTATGGTTTCAGGTTTTAAATATTGTTTGCCACCAAACTGGCCAACATTGAGAAACATTTCTAATAATTTGGCTAATGAAGAAGCATTGGCAAATAACCCGGCATTTCCCGAAACACCTCCCATAAGACCTGCAGCCTCATCGTGCACCCAACCATGTACCAATGTTTTTCTAAATAGTGAATCTTTTTCGGTGGGCACGAGTTCTTCCTTTTCAAAATAAAAACTGGGGTTAAAGGTCAACCGTTCTATGCCCATGGGTTTATAAAAATGATGGTCCAAAAACGCATCAAAAGGTTGTCCGCTCATCTCTTGAACCATAGCGGGTATAAGAAAAAAAAGTAGGCCTGAGTAACGATATTCTCCAATTTTTTCAACCGGGGTTCTTTTGATTCTTCGTATTATCTTTTTTTTATATTTTCTATGAATAAAAAGAGAGTCGGAAAGCGGATCAGGATACCGTTTACTTTGATTAGATGAGAGTGTTCTTGTCCTAAATTTTCCATTTTTACGCCGTACGGTATTTTGGTGTTCAATATATGGTAACCAACCAGCTTGGTGGCTAAGTACCTCGCGGAAAGTGGAGTTTTTTTTGTTGGTATTTTTGATTAGCGGAATGTAGTCTGCAACTTTTCCGTCTAAGTCAATTTCGTAGAGTTCATATAACTTCATAAAAGCCAGAGTACTGCCTAAAATTTTAGTGACTGAGGCCAGATCATATAAATGGTGATTTTCCACCCGAGTGATGGAATCATAGGTGTGAAAGCCATAGCTTTTATTGAGCCGTATACTATCGTTTTTGAAAATCAATACTTGGGCCCCGGGATAGGCCTTTTGCTGAATTCCTTTTTGGACAATGGAGTTAATTTTGTATTCCAGAGCATCATTAAGAGGGTTTGACAAGCTGTCTTGCCCTTGAAGCCAAAGATAGCAAACCATCGAAAAAAGGAATATCACTTTTTTCATAAGAGTTTTATACTATTCAATTTCCACAATCATATCAATTTCAACTGCGATATTGAATGGCAACGAACCCATTCCTACTGCCGCACGTGTATGTTTTCCTTTTTTACCAAATACAGCGACCATTAGATCAGAAAAACCGTTGACCACACTGGGGTGCTGAGTAAAGTTGGGTGAAGCATTGACCATTCCTGTAACCCTTACGATTCTTTTAACTCTACTGAGGTCACCAATAGCATTTTTTATAACTCCTAATTGATTGATACCCGTAATGCGAGCAGCTTCATAACCTTCTTCTATGGTTAAATCTGCTCCTACTTTCCCTGTGATGAATTTTCCATCGGCTTTAAGGGGACCATTACCTGATAGGAAAAGTAAATTACCCGTCTGAACAGAGTTGACAAAATTGGCAACTGGAGTTGGAGGTTCAGGGAGTACAATTCCCATGCTGTCCAATTTTGCCTCTGGATTATAATCAGATTTTACTTGATAAGTTTTGTTTTCCACTTTTGAAGAATCACAAGAAAACAGATTCAGTGCAAAAGTAAAAACGAGTGCGTATAAAAGTTTATTCATAATCATAATCTAAACGGCAGATGACAGAATATCTCTCATTCTTTGGGCTACAATGCGCTCTTGTCCAGGAACCATCATCCAAGTGGTTATGCCTATAGATTTGGCGTCACCCACGGTTTGAATGGAAGGATGACCTTCTCTGAGTTGTTTTCGAACTTCATCTGGATTAATTTTTACCTTTTTATCGTCCCAACGAATACGTACGCTAGGCACATGGTTGGCGTATTTTGGAACATGAATCTCACTTTCTACACCTTCAACAGATGTAGCGCTGTCACTGATCAATTGGATTTGTGACTCCCACATTTTCCATTCCTCAGCATGGTCTTTTTGGAGGTATAATTCCAGCGCAGCCAACATACCCAAAACTTCTTCTTTATTGACTTTCATCCCACGACCAATAGTCTCTCCACGTGGAGGAGTATGCATTCTTGCAGCCTCAATGTATTTTCTTTTACCCAAAAGTAATCCAGCACTTTGTGGTCCTCTCAATCCTTTTCCACCAGAAAAAGCGACCAAGTCAAACCCCATTTTGGTAAATCTAAAGAGGTTTTCCACAGGAGGAACATCTGCAGCACAGTCTATAAAAGTTGGGATGTTGTGTTTCTTACCCAAAGCAATAAACTCCTCCCATTTGATATCACCTTGATCGGTATTTGCATTAAGGAACCAGAGCATACAAGTTTTGTTAGTGATTGACTTTTCCAATTGTTTGGCTGTTTTTACTTTCACTACCTTGGCTCCGACATTGGTCAATGCTTGAGCATAGCCAATGGTATGAGACTCTTGCATGATGACTTCGTTTTTCATGCCATCTGTATTAGGAAGTTGTTTTACCTTTTTAGGGTCTTTACCTGTTAGTATTCCTGCCATTCCAATACTCATGGCTCCAAAACAACCAGAAGAAACAGTAGCGTATTCACACTCTAGTAATTCGCCAATACGTTCTCCTACCTTGTCCTGCAAATCATCTAGATTGACGTATTCATTGGCTCCATAGCTAATGGCCTCTATGACCTCTTTGGGCATCAAAGAGCCAGTCATGGAGGTATAAGTTCCTGCAGCATTTATAAATGTTCTTAATCCAAGTTCCTTGAAAAAATCTCTCCTTAAACTGGAGACTACTGCTGCTGTTTTGGATTGAGCAGACAAGTTATTTGCACCGAGTAAACTTCCTGCAAAGGGAAGAGTTGCCAGTGATTGAATTACTTTTCTTCTATTTATCATAATTTTTGTTTTAAGGTTTATACTATTGCAGCTATACAATCGATTTCTACTAAAGAATTACCGGGAACACCTCCATACGTTGCTACGGTTGTTCTTACGGGTGGATTTTCTCCAAAACGACCTCGATATACTTCATTCATCTTGTGATAGTCAGCAAGGTCAGCCAGATAAACGTTTACTTTTAAAACTTGTTCCATAGAGGAACCGTTTCGTTCTAGTTCTTTTTGTAATTCATTTAAAACATGGTCGGTGTGGGCTTTGATGTCGCCATCAAAATGAGCGCCTTTCCCTGCAATATATAATGTGTTTCCATGTCTTACTGCACCAGAAAATAAAGGCATTTTTTGGTCTTCAACAATTTTTCCAACCACCTCTTTTTTACTTTTATTAGGGGCAGCTTTGACTGTCGCAGCTCCCACTAGAGCTGCCATTCCGATTCCGATATTTCTTAATACTGATCTTCTTTTTTCGTTGTGTTTCATAATCGTAATTTTATTAGTTAAACTTTTACCACATTCTTTTTTTAATCAATTCTTTTATTTGTTCTTTGGGCACTGGGAGTTTATCTATATGTTTTCTGATCCACTTAGAAAAATCTTTTTCAATTTCTTCAGACCATTTATTGTCAATTTGCCCAGGGGTATATTTCCCTTCTTTCAGACGATTGATACCAAACAAATCTCTCAAACGAACGACCTCAGAGGTAACTACTACTTTTTCTGCCAAATGGGCGGGAATAAACATCACCCCCTCTTTTTTGGCCAAAACCACATCACCCGGCATGACGGTAGCCGCTCCAATTCTTATGGGGTCATTGATACTTAATAACATTACCTCGGTGAGAAAAGAAGGATGCCATGCTCTTACAAATGCATTGAAACCTTCAATTTCCGAAAGGCCTTCCATGTCCCTACTGGAGGCATTGAATACCACACCAGTTTTGGATTTAGCGTAAATGGAATTCCCCAAATTATCTCCAATTAAAGTCCCATCTACTATCTTACCAAAACCATCGGCTACATAAACATCGTGTTCTACCAACCTATCTATGGGCCACGAATTGGTATTGCCAATTTCTCCTGCCATCAAACCCTTATCTTTGATTTGACCAGCGACATCAGGTCGGTTTGGCATGTATTGAACTGTAAGCGCTCTACCTACAACCGTTACATCGTCGTGCAAAGGTTGCCACCCACCTTCAAACTGGTTGTGGAAACCTTCGTTTCTCAAAACACCCCAGGCCTCTTCAATGGTTACTTTTTTCATTCGCTCTAGGATGTCAGTAGCTACTTTGGGCCTACCGTCATCAAAACGTTCCCCCTTCCATTGATGGGTCAAAAATTTCATTTGTTCGACACTTAGGCTTTGGGTAAAACCAATGTTGAGGATCAAAAAACAGAGTACTAAAAGAGGTGCATTTGTAAATCTTTTATAGGTCATTCGGTTTGTTTTAAATTTTATGATTTCTTTTCAGGGTCTTTGTCTCTCCACCAAGTAGCTAATGAAGAACCAGAAATATTCATCCAAGGTCCAAATACGGCAGGAGCGAGTCCAACTGTAGATACTTTTCCCATTTCGAGGGCAATTCCAGAGGCCAAGCCTCCATTTTGCATACCAACTTCTAAGGCAATAGTTCTGCAATCCTGCTCTTTCATTTTCAAGAGCCTGCAACCCCAGTACCCTAATAGATATCCCATTAGGTTATGAAAAATGGCAGCTATTATAAGTAATATTCCAATGGATAAGAGGGAATCTCTTCCCGCAGCAGTAATAATTACTATGATTAATGCAATGGCAGTCATCGACACAATGGGCATGGCTTTGTCCAGCCATTTCGCTTTACCGTGAAAAAAATGATTGAAAACCAATCCGAAAACTACAGGGAGGATCACCATTTTAACAATACTGAGCATCATGGCTAAAAAGTCAATAGGAACAAAAGCCCCTGCAAAATACTTCATCAACAAGGGGGTCATGAAGGGAGCTACCACGGTGGCTACGGCAGTAAGTGTTACAGAAAGCGCAACATTGGCCTTGGCCAGATAAGCCATCACATTCGATGCCAAACCACTGGGTGAAGACCCGATAAGAACCACTCCAGCGGCAATTTCGGCGGGAAAGTTGAATAGAGTGGCCAAACTAAAACCTAATAAAGGCATAATACTGAATTGACAGACCAAGCCTACCAAAACTCCTTGGGGCATTTTGATGACACCATAAAAGTCATTGAAACTCATGGCGGTTCCCATTCCAAACATGATAATTTGTAGCAGAGGAACGATCAGTTTTTTGAGTTGAAATTCACCTAATTGAACCATAGGTTGGGGGTAAAACATGGACAAGCTTACTGCAGCAAAAATCAGCACAGTAAAGGAAAATCCCTTTAAGTTTTGGGTGCTCTTCATGGCCAAAGATAGGCTCAAAAAGAATAGAATTAATGGCAGACCTGTGATGGCAGTTTTACCATAAATGTAAAGTCCAAGAGCTAGGAACAACATTAGTCCTGATAGTGCAAAAAGGTATTTGGAAAGCCATGTTTTCATATTATCTCCAATCGCTACTGGTCAAGCCGTTTAGGTCATAGACTACTTGTCCTTCTCTTAGGGTTAATTCACATTCTAATTTTTGGTTGCCTTTCATTCTTTTCCCTCGGGTATCAATAAATCCAAAATCTCCTTTTCTTAAGTTAAGAAGTGTGACATCTGCTACAGCACCAATGGATAAATGACCTAAGTCTTTTCTTTGTATATATTTAGCAGGTTTTGAAGTGGTTGCTGCAATAACTTCTTGTATGCTTAATCCCATATTTAAAAATTTGGACATTACATTATTTATATTTTTCATTCCACCATTCATACTACCCGTATGGAGATCGGTACTGATGACATTGGGTTTAAAACCTTGCTGCATTGCAGGGATGGCTTGCTCAAAAATAAAGCTTCCGCCGCCATGACCTACATCAAAAACAATTCCTCTTTTTTGCGCTTCAAAAACGTAGTCTCTTACTTTACCATTTTCGGCTACAATAGCAGTTCTACCGTTAACATTAGCATAAGCATGAGTGAAAATATCTCCAGGTCTTAGTTTTTCTAATAGTAACATGTCTAGTGGGAGCTCAGGATTACTTCCCCCAAAATCAATCATCACGGGCATACTGGCTAATTTTCCTGCTTCGACAGCAAGTTCAGTTGGGGTCCAATTATACCCCATAAAATGAGCTAGCTTAACACCTACTACGTGATCCTTATTTTGTTTGGCCACTATAGCAGTAGTTTTTGGATTCATGTCCTCAATATTTTGTTCTCTAGCTCCACCGCTCATTCCTTCACCAATGATATTAAGAAATGTCAGTACTCTTGTTTTTGATGGTTCAATAATCTGAGATTTGTAAAGGTCAAAATTTTTCCATCCAGGACTTCCTGCATCAACAACTGTTGTAACACCAGATCTGAAAGTGAATCCATCGGGAGGAACTGCTTGGAAACTATTGGCCAAATAACGGTTATGAACAGTTCCATAAAAATTGTGAGTGTGCATATCAATGAGTCCCGGGGTAACAATAAGTCCAGAGGCATCGACAACTTTTTTGCTCTGAGTTTCTGGAATATTCTTTTTTATATTAGCAATTTTACCCCCTTTTATGGCAAGGTCCATTACTTGATCAATACTATTTAAGGGATCTATGATATGCCCTCCTTTAATTACAATATCATAGTTTTGAGCCATGACAATAGTGGTCGAGTGAGCCAGTAATAAAAACAATAATTTTATTTTTTTCATGATTGTTTGTTTAGTACAATTTACTATAATTATTTTATGTTTGACTTGCGAAATATTTTAACTTCTTTGGCCGACAAACTTGAAGCATTATTGCCGAAGTTTGTTCTGATGTAAGTTAAAACATTTGCAATTTGATCATCATTTAAAAAAGAATGTTGTGGCATCAATCCATTATAGATTTCTCCATTGACTTCTATTTCACCCTCCATTCCATTGAGAATTAGGTGGACCAATCTTTTTTTGTCTCCGGTCACCCAATCTGTTGCTTTGAGGGGAGGGAACCTACCTGAAGCGCCCATACCATTGGATTGGTGGCACGCTAAACAATATTGATTGTAGATTTTCTGACCAATAGTAATATTATCCGGTTCAATACGGTCTTTTAAAATATCTGGAGTTCTAATATGGCTTAGATTTTTTCTCTCTTCCATCTGTGCTAGTGGATTTTTTTTTATGGGGCTTTCACAGGATATTACTGATAGTAAACAGATGTAAAATATTCTAAAACTGTAAGGCAATAAATTTAAATTCTCATGTATTATCATTTTCAATGCTCAGGCTGAATTTTTAAAAGTTTCACTTTAAATAATTTTTTTCAAAGTACAGTCAATAATATTTATAAAAATTGGAGAAGGAGGCAAGTTTAAAAAATAAACTCTTTGATTAATGTAAAAAATTAAGCAGCCATTGAATTACCATTTCCCATTGAAGTTTATTTTCCAAATCCTCCCTTTTTCTGTTTCACCTATATACATAGAACCGTCAGGGGCAAAAGCAATTCCCATAGGTCTAAACTTTGCATCTCGGGTATTTACAATAGGATCAATTCCTGCAAAACCATCTGCAAAAACTTCGTACTCACCAGAGGGTTTTCCATCCTTGAAAGGTACAAACCCAACGAAATAGCTAGACTGAGGATAAGGAGCTCGGTTAGTAGAGCCATGAAAAGCAATGAAAGCCCCATTTTTATAGTGATCAGGAAAAGCATTTCCTTTATAAAAAACTAAGTCGTTTGGAGCCCAATGGCCTGGAAACCCAATTACAGGGTCTTTATAGTTTCCGCAACGTCCAATGATATTTCCATCTCCACCATACTCAGGGGCAAGTACTTTTTTACCCTGTATTTGATCGTAAAAACAATAAGGCCATCCAAAATGATCTCCTTTTTCAATTTTAACAAATTCTTCTGAGGGAAGTAGTGCACTTTCCCACTGACTAAAATGATTGGGCCACAATCGATGTAAATCGTCTCTTCCATGAACCACGGCATAAAGGCTATTATCTGATGTATTCCAGTCTAATGCAACAATACTTCTCAAACCACTAGCATAGAATTCACCATCTTTTTGAGTCTGTCCGACTTTCTCTGCATCAAACCGCCAGATTCCACCATGGTCTTCTAGAAGAGGGCAGGGGTCTTGGCCTGGAACAAGAGGCGTCCTTTTAGGATTTTGGCATGCATTATTGGGTGCGCCAAAGGGTACAAAAATATGTCCTTTTTCGTCAAACGCTATGGGTTTGCCAACGTGCTCATGAGAACCATGTTCGTGGTCATCATCAACAATGATTTCAGCCGTTCCTTTAGGGACAAGATTTTCGTCCAGCTTAACCCTGTAAACAGTCAGTTCAGAGCTGTAATAGAGATATCCTTTATAAATTCTTGCAGCGGTAGAGTAATTACCTTTTTGTGGCTTGTGGTATTTACCAAACTTAACCAAAGAATCTGCAACTCCATCATTGTTCAGATCTCTAACGGCAGCCATCATACCCTCCTCACTTGGGCGTTTGAATTTTGCATACAAATCTCCATTTTTATTTACCGCCATGTGGCGTACTGTTTCTGAAATACTGTCAACAAAAACAGTTGCTTCAAAACCATTTGGTAGATAAAGTGGACTGTCTCTTGTTGGACTTTCACATGCGACTAAAACCAATACAAAATATACACATAGTAATATGTCGTAATAAAACTTTAAATTCATTTTCATATCAATCATTTTCAATTCTTAATGTTTATTTTTCATTGGAAATTTAAAATTCCAAAATGTTCAGGGCGATGGAAATCTGGATTAGGAGTTTTTACAGGGTTCCAACTTAGATAATGACGTTTTGTTGTATCGTCACCACACTTATAAAAATTGGCGTTGGAAACCAGTTCAGCAAAACTTATGCCTTCATTGAATATAAAAATTGAAGTAGGGATTACAATAACCATTTCCCATTCAAAAATATCAGACTTTTCTTCGAAGGATTCTTCACCCAATGTGGACCAAGTCATGATTTGATTTTTTATCATTTCAGCAGGAATAAAAGTACGCTCTCCTCGTCTTGGTCCGTAGGCCAAGTGAGCAGTGCCAATGCAGTTGAATTCAAAATTATAATAATTTCCATCTTGCATTGGATCTATAAAGAATTCCACACAACTATCTCTATGCACAGCTGTATTGGGCTCGCTTTGTTTAGCTAATATATGCTCCTCTTTAACGTAATATTTTAAAAATATTAGGCTATCTGAGTGAGCGATTCTAAAACTTACTTTGGGTTTGTAAGGAAATTCTTTCCATTCTAACCAATCTACTTTTTTGGGTTCTGCGTTTTCTTCTAAAATTTTTGAAACGCTTTCGAAATTTATGGAATTTTTTATGGAAACCTTTTTAACAATTAAACTGTGGCTTTTTGTTTTCAAATCTGAACAACTGAATAATATATTATAAGCCAAAAAGCTAAATAGTAGTTTTTTTTTCACGATTTAAAGTTAAATTTTTTAATTTACATATTGTAATATATACCATGAAACTCTTTATGAAAAATTTTTTTTTAATTCTTTTTCTAGTACTTATGTCCTGCGGTGGGAAAGAAGTTCTTTATCAATCTGAGGATCTTGTCTTTGTAGGAAATTTTACCATTGGTCTTGAGGGTCCTGCTGTTGATCTGGAAGGCAACCTTTTTTTTGTCAATCCATATCATAATGGCTCTATTGGAAAGGTTGATAATAAGGGTACTTTCGAGTTATTCATTGATAATTTACCTGAAGGAAGTACTGCAAACGGAATTCGTTTTGCTGCAGACCAAAGTATGTATTTGGCCGATTATACTGGACACAACGTTTTGAAAGTAAACATTGAAACAAAAGAGGTGGGAGTATATGCCCATGATACCTTACTCAATCAGCCCAATGATTTAGCAATTTGCTGTGGTGGTCGTATGTTCGCCTCTGATCCAAATTGGAAAGAAAGTACAGGTCAGCTTTGGAAAGTTGAGGACGGAAAATTTCACTTACTAGCAAAGGATATGGGAACGACTAATGGAGTTGAAGTCAGCCCCGATGCCAGCACCCTATATGTCAATGAGAGTGCACAAAGGAATGTTTGGGCTTTTGATTTAGATACAGAGGGCAATATTTCTAATAAAAGATTATTTCACAAATTTCAAGATTTTGGGATGGATGGTATGCGTTGTGATGTATTAGGGAATTTATATATTACCCGATATGGTAAAGGTACCGTAGCCAAGTTATCTCCTGAGGGAGAATTTTTATTGGAAATTCAAATGAAAGGTAAAAAACCCTCAAATATAGCTTTTGGAGGAAAAGATGGAAGGACTGCTTATGTAACCCTTCAGGACAGAGGCTATATTGAAACCTTCCAGGTGGAAAACCCAGGGAGATCATTTAGACAATAGATTGGAAGATTTTATAAGGGTGAATAAATCCTTGGCAGATCTAAATCAAATGACCTCGTGGATCAATTCGGAAACTCTTGATCGGGATATGCCTATCAAGTTCCTGACAATCAAGTGGGATAAGCTGAGATATAAGCTCCAGATAGCTGGTAAGGCAGGAATTTACAAGGCTATTACTTTTAAGTTCTCCCACTTTATATGTCCACAATCGGCTTACCCCCAAGCAGGACATTTGTACCGTCGTTATCAAACATATCTAAAAAAATGAGTAACCCTTCCTTCTCTGCTTTGTACTTAAAGGAGTTGACCCAAGAGGTGATTCCCTTTTGGGAGAAATATAGTATAGACGAAGAATATGGAGGTTATTTCACCTGTATTGATGGCGACCATAAGGTGTATGATACTGATAAATTTGTTTGGTTACAAGCCCGACAAGTCTGGACATTTGCCACATTGTATGATCGTCTTGAAAAGAAAGATTCATGGTTAAAGATTGCCCAGTATGGAACTGATTTTTTAGAAAAATATGGACACGATGGGAATTTCAATTGGTATTTTTCACTTCAGCGGGAAGGACAGCCACTTATAATGCCATACAATATTTTTTCCCACACTTTTGCCTGCATGGCTATTGGAAAAATGCATCAAATTACTGGAAATGAAAAGTATAAAATAGCGGCTGAGAAAACACTAAAAAAAATCACAGAAAGAGCTAAAAAACCGAAAGAACGGTGGGACAAGTCTTTTCCCAATACCCGCCCGCTCAAAAATTTTGCCCTACCCATGATTTTATGTAACCTTTATAATGAATTAGGAGATTTGGTAGAAACTGAGGAAAAACAAGTCCGAACTCACGATTGTGTTGATGAGATTTTTGATCTTTTCTGGGATGAAAAAAGAGGTGTAATATTGGAAAATATTTCTACTTCAAGTACCTTTTCTAATAGTTTCGACGGACGTTTAGTTAACCCTGGACATGGATTGGAGGCCATGTGGTTTATCATGGATTTGGGCCAACAATATGACCGAAAGGACTGGATTAATCGCGCGGTTGCCATGGCATTATCGATTGTTGAAAAAGGTTGGGACAAAAAACAAGAGGGGATTTTTTACTTTATGGATGCAGAAGGTCACCCACCTCAACAATTGGAGTGGGATCAAAAACTATGGTGGGTTCATCTAGAAGCCATGATTTGTTTTCTCAGAGGTTATGAAATCACAGGCTCTAAAGAATGTTGGGATTGGTTTGAAAAAGTACATCATTACGCTTGGAAAAACTTTAGAGACTTCAATCGTGGAGGAGAGTGGTATGGATATCTGAATAGGTCAGGAAACATTCACCTGAATTTAAAGGGAGGTAAATGGAAGGGTTGTTTTCATGTACCAAGGGCCTTGTATAAATTGCATCAAATTGCTGAAAGACTTAGAATATAGTATAAAAATTTTGGACTTAGATTCACTCTATCACAAAAAAAATAAAAATGTTTATCTTCAAAAAATGCTATAATTTGAATAAGACAAAAAGGATTTTAAACCCGCTTTCCTTGCTTTTATCACTTTTTATTTTCTCTTGTGAGAACGCCGCACTAGAGACAGAGGTCTTAGTTATCGGAGGAAGTACGAGTGGAGTAGCAGCAGCATTGTCATCTGCCAGACAAGGGGTGTTCACGGTACTGATTGAGGAAGGGCCTTGGCTCGGGGGAATGCTCACCTCCGCTGGGGTTAGTGGTGTGGATGGTAATACCAAATTGCCCTCGGGAATTTGGGGAGAGTTTAGAGACAGTTTGATTCAACACTATGGCAATAAGAAAGCCTTACAAACGGGATGGGTGAGCAATCATCTTTTTGAACCTTCTGTCGGCAATAGGATTTTTCAAAATATGGTCAGAAACGAACCTTTTTTAAGCCCAAAGTTAGGACAAAAAATAATGGCCATTGAAAAAGATGAAAAGGGATGGAAGGTTGAGTTGGGTGATCAAAAATACGATTATACCCTTTATGCAAAGATTGTAATTGATGCTTCTGAAATGGGAGATATTGCTGCAAAAGTTGGGGTACCCTATGATTTAGGAATGGATAGTCGGGAGACCCATGGTGAGGAAATTGCTCCCGAAAAAGAAAATGATGTCATACAGGATTTGACCTATGTGATGATTTTAGAAGATTTCGGCAGTGACAAAACCATCGAAAAACCAGTGGCCTATAATCCATCACTTTTTTATTGTGCGAGCCAAAGTAACAATTGTAAAAATAAATCCAGGAATAGAGCTTTGTGGCCTAAAGACAGTTTATTGTCTTATGGTCGTTTACCAAATGGAAAAGTAATGATCAATTGGCCCATTAATGGAAATGACTATTACGTTAATGCCATTGAGCAATCTACCGAGGAGAGAAAAAAATCATTTAAAAAGGCCAAACTGAAATCTTTGCAGTTTTTGTATTATTTGCAAACCGAATTGGGCTTTAACACCTATGGGCTTTCTGAAGGGGAATTTCCAACAGAAGACGATTTACCACTAATTCCGTATCACAGGGAATCCAGGAGAATAAGGGGCCTTACGACCTTAACGGTAAATCATCTTGTTCGACCCCATGAGCAGGAGCCCCCCCTTTACAGAACGGGTATTGCCGTGGGAGATTACCCTGTGGATCATCACCATGCGAGTCACCCTAATGCAAAAGAATTACCCAAACTCCATTTTTATCCTGTACCTTCTTATAATGTACCTATGGGTTGTTTGCTCCCAAAAAATGTTGAAAATTTTATAGTAGCCGAAAAATCTATTTCTGTGACCAATATTGTGAATGGTACCACTCGCCTGCAACCTGTAGTCTTACAGGTTGGGCAAGCAGCAGGATTGATGGCCGCATTAAGCGTAAAAGAAAACATTTCACCCGCAAGGCTGAATGTCAGGAAAGTACAAAACCAGCTTTTGCAGGATGGAGGGTATTTACTGCCCTATCTGGATGTGCCCAAAGAACACCCTCGATTTAAAGTCTACCAGCGAATAGGTGCAACAGGAATTTTAAAAGGAACGGGAATGAATCTGGGATGGGAAAATCAAACTTGGTTTTTTCCTGACAAGGATTTAAGTCAAGACGACATGGACCATGCCCTATCTGTATTGCGACAATTTAAAAATGTAGAGACTCCAAAATCTTTAAAAAATTCTGATATGTTGGAATGGTTTGATAGTATTCGAGGGATTTTTAATTTTGAAGAAATTGTTTCAAATGTGGATAAAAGAATAACGAAATTGTACAAAATTACTAATGAAAATATTGCTGACCATGAAGTTATGAAAAGGGGAGATTTTGCAGAACTAATGGATGCTAATCTTGATCCTTTTCAAATTTTTTCCCTTGATATCAATGGAAATTATATAAAAGACTGATTTTTTTATGTTAAAAAAACCCAAAATTATTTCAACACCTATAGCCTTATGGCTTACTCATTTTTGTCAGCCCTCGATCAATTTTTTCAAACCTTAAATACATTTTTTCGTCTACCTGAATCGACCCATATATGATTTATTACTTTTATAATGCAGAAAATTAAAAATGAATAAAAATCAACAAAGGAGAAAAGCACTAGTCTACCACGCAAAGCCCCAGCCAGGAAAAACTGAAGTTGTTCCTACCAAAAACTATAGTTCCCAACGCGACCTTTCATTGGCCTATTCTCCAGGTGTAGCCATTCCTTGTCGAGAAATTGAAAAGAAAATAGAAAATGTATATAAATATACCAATAAAGGGAATTTGGTAGCCGTTATTTCCAATGGAACTGCAGTTTTGGGTTTGGGAGATATTGGTCCCGAGGCTTCAAAACCTGTAATGGAGGGAAAAGCACTTTTGTTCAAAATTTTTGCGGATATTGACGTTTTTGACATTGAAATCAATGAAAAAGATCCCGAAAAATTCATACAAACGGTAAAAGCTATTGCCCCAACATTTGGGGGGATAAATCTTGAAGATATCAAAGCACCTGAGGCATTTGAAATCGAGAATCGCCTTAAAGAAGAGTTGGATATTCCATTGATGCACGACGACCAACATGGTACTGCCATTATCTCCTGTGCCGCGCTTATCAATGCCTTGGAGTTGACTGAAAAAAAAATAGGACAAGTCAAGTTTGTAGTTTCTGGTGCAGGAGCAGCTGCGATATCTTGTACGCGACTTTATCAATCTTTTGGTGCTAAAAAAGAAAATATTGTAATGTTGGACAGCAAGGGAGTCATAAGAAATTCTCGACCCAACCTGAGTTTACAAAAAGCGGAATTTGCTACAGATCGTGAAATCGATACTTTGGCGGAGGCGATGGATGGTGCCGATGTATTTATTGGTTTATCTCAACCCAATATACTGGATGAAAACATGTTGATGACTATGGCCATAAACCCTATTGTTTTTGCAATGGCTAATCCCACCCCAGAAATCGATTTCAACTTGGCTTGTAAAACAAGATCAGATATCATTATGGCTACAGGAAGATCTGACCATCCTAACCAAGTGAATAATGTATTGGGATTCCCATTTATATTTAGAGGTGCATTGGATGTAAGAGCAACCAAGGTGAACGAGGCCATGAAAATGGCAGCAGTAGAGGCCCTAGCACAATTGGCAAAACAATCTGTACCAGAACAGGTAAATATTGCTTATGAGGAAACTAAGTTGAACTTTGGTGTAGATTATATCATTCCCAAACCTTTTGATCCTCGTTTGATTGTAAAAGTTCCTGTTGCAGTGGCTAAAGCAGCAATAACTTCAGGAGTTGCTCAAGAGCCTATTGAAAATTGGGAGCGTTATGAAGCCGAATTGGCAGAGCGATTGGGAGGACACCAAAAAATCCTCAGAATGATTCACGACAGAGCAAAATCCAACCCTAAGCGTATAGTTTTTGCAGAGGCAGATCAATTGGACGTAATCAAAGCAGCTCAAATCATTCAAGAAGAACACATTGGTATTCCTGTATTATTGGGAAATAAGCAAACCATTGAAAACCTAATGGAATCAATTGATTTCGATGCGGAGGTGAGCATAATTGATCCCAAAACTGAAGAATATATTGAAAGAAGACAGCACTATGCCAAAGTTTTTTGGGAGTCGCAAAAAAGGAGGGGAAAAACCCTTTACGAATGCGAAAGTTTACTCAAAGAACGTAATTATTATGCGGCCATGATGGTAAGAGAAGGGGATGCGGATAGTATGCTTTCTGGTTTTTCTAGAAAATATCCCGCAGTAGTAAAACCTATCTTGGAGGTTATGGTAAAGGCTAATGGTGTTGACCGGGTAGCTGCGACAAATTTGATGCTGACAAAAAGAGGAATGTTATTTCTATCCGACACTTCAATTAATGTAGACCCAAACTCAAAAGAATTGGCCAAAATAGCTCAGATGACTGCCCAAACTGTTAAAATGTTTGGAGTAGAGCCTGTCGTGGCATTGTTGTCCTATAATAACTTTGGTTCCTCCCCTTTTCCTCAGGCCAAAAAGGTATCCGAGGCAGTCAATTATTTACACAGAGTATTCCCAGAACTTATTGCCGACGGCCCTGTTCAATCTGACTTTGCACTTAATGACGATATGCTGGCAGAACGCTTTCCCTTTTCATCCCTAAACAACAGAAAGGTAAATACTTTAGTTTTTCCCAATTTGGATGCGGCCAATATAACCTATAAAATTATTAAAGAACTCGACAATACCCTATCTATTGGACCTATATTGATGGGACTCCGTCAGTCTGCTCACATTTTACAATTAGGAGCTTCTGTTAATGAAATTGTAAATATGGCCGCCATTGCAGGCATTGATGCACAAGAAAAATTTAAAAGAAAAAATGATTACACAAATTAAAGGTAAACTCGTTGAAAAAACCCCCACCCATGTCGTGGTAGATTGTAACGGTATCGGGTATGAGATCAATATTTCTCTGCATACCTTTTCCAGTCTTTCAGCGGATGAAAATATTCATCTTTTTACCCACCTGCAAGTCAGAGAAGACGCCCACATTTTATATGGTTTTTTTACAACTTTGGAAAGAACTGTTTTTAGACTATTAATTTCGGTTTCTGGAATTGGAACCAGTACAGCAAGAACCATGCTCTCATCTCTTACACCTAATCAAATCCAACAGTTTATTGGTCTAGAGGATGTCGCAGCAATTCAGGCTGTCAAGGGTATTGGTCTAAAAACTGCACAACGAGTGATAATTGAACTCAAGGATAAAATCAGAACCCTACAAGGAACTGATGAAATTCCTGTTTTCAAAAGCAATACAATTAAAGAAGAAACGTTATCAGCATTAGAGGTTCTTGGATATTCAAGAAAAGCATCTGAAAAAGTTGTTGATAAACTCATTCAAGGCAACCCCGACATTACGGTAGAGGAATTAATAAAATCGGCCTTGAATAAACTTTAAATTTCTTTGATCTATAGAAAAAAGGATAAATATTTAAGTCTAAAATACTTTTTGTTGCCCCTCCTTTTGATTTGCAGTGTATCGCTGTGGGGACAGGTGGAGAACAGCTATGATTTGTCCAAATCTAAGCTCACCCAATCCTCAAGTATCAGTTCAAATTACACCTACTACGCTGACTCAGGAATGTACATCTATACCAAAACCATAGATGGTTATCCTATCAATGCTCCTTTGGTAATGACACCAAAGGAATTTGAAGCCATGGTATTAGCAGAGCAAATGAAGGTATATTTTCAAGACAAAATAGCCGCTTTGTCTGGTAATACTGAAAATCTAATTGAAACTCAAAAAAACCTTCTTCCTGAGGTTTACGTCAATAGTAAATTTTTTCAATCCATTTTTGGGAGTAATGTAATTGATATTGTTCCACAGGGTTCTGTAGGAATAGATTTGGGAGTTCGATACCAAAAAAATGACAACCCTGCAGCCTCGCCAAGAAATAGAAGAAGCTTTGGTTTTGATTTTGACCAAAGGATCAGCCTCAGTCTAGTGGGGAAAATTGGTGATAAACTCCAGATTACTGCAAATTACGATACCGAATCTACCTTTGATTTTCAG
>CACLQG010000010.1 GCA_902609035.1 uncultured Bacteroidota bacterium | reverse complement strand
AGAAATCCAGCTGAAATAGGTTGGGGAGCAATGCAAGTTGACATAGTAGCAGAATGTACTGGAATTTTCACCACTCTAGAAAAAGCTCAAGCGCATATTGATGGCGGAGCTAAAAAAGTAGTTATTTCTGCACCTTCAGCTGATGCTCCAATGTTTGTGATGGGAGTAAACCACCTAGAGGCAAATGCTAACCAGACGATTGTTTCCAATGCTTCATGTACAACGAACTGTTTGGCCCCGATTTCCAAAGTTTTGAATGATAATTTTGAAATTGTTGAGGGATTGATGACAACTGTGCATGCCACCACAGCTACGCAGTTTACTGTGGACGGTCCTTCTAAAAAAGATTTCAGAGGAGGGCGAAGTGCTCTTTTAAACATTATGCCTGCCTCAACGGGGGCTGCTAAAGCAGTCACAAAAGTAATTCCTTCCCTTGTAGGGAAATTAACAGGTATGGCTTTTAGAGTCCCTACAGCAAATGTATCTGTAGTTGATTTAACTGTTAAACTCAAAAAGGAAACCTCCTATGAGGAAATAAAATCTGTAATGAAAGCAGCCTCGGAAAATGAGATGAAAGATATTTTAGGATATTCCGAAGAACCATTAGTCTCTCAAGATTTTATTGGCGACATCAGAACCTCCATTTTCGATGTTGATGCAGGTATGGAACTCAATCCTACTTTTTATAAAATTATTTCATGGTATGACAATGAGTGTGGTTACTCTAATAAGTTGATAGACTTAGCTAAACACATTCATCAACTTTAATCTAATAACCTAATGATATTTGTTGTAGACAGCGGCTCCACCAAGACCGATTGGATTGCCTTGGATGATACTGGAAAAGTTCTTTTCTCAACCCAGACCCTTGGTCTAAACCCTCAAGTTTTGCCTAGTGCTATTCTTACGGAGAGAATTAAAAATAATTACGACCTATATCAAAATAGACAGAAGGTTTCCAATATATATTTTTATGGGGCTGGATGTGGTGTAGAATCACCTGCTCGAAGAATTGAAAAAGTTTTTACCGAAATTTTTACCACAAGTAATTTTTCTATTTTAGAGGATACTTATGCTGCAGTATACGCAACAGTTGTCCCTAATGAAGCCGCTGTGGTATGTATATTGGGAACTGGATCAAATTGTACTTATTTTGATGGGAATGAGATTGAACAAAGGATCACTTCATTGGGGTATGTTTTAATGGATGAGGCCAGTGGTAATTTCTTTGGAAAACAGCTGATTCGTTCCTACTATTTTAAAACAATGCCCAAGGCTTTGGCTGAAAAGTTCGAAAATCAATATGATTTGTCTCCTGACACCATCAAAGAAAATATTTACAGGAGGGAGAATCCAAATACTTATTTGGCAAAATTTGCTCAATTCATAATAGAACATAAAGAAATTCCTGAGATGAAATCTTTAATTGCAGATGGATTGCAACGCTTTATTTCTCACCAGATTTTGCAATTTAGAGATGCCAATGAGGTTCCCATTCATTTCATTGGTTCAATTGCATTTTATTTAAAAGATGAAATAAATAAGGCTCTGAAAAAAAATGATTTGAGTTTAGGTAATGTAGTCAAGCGCCCTATTGACGGCTTGGTACAATACCACCAAAATTTATTAAAATAATAGAACCGATTAGGGAGAGTATTATTTTATGGCAATCATTGAAATCTCTAGATTAACATTTTTGGGAAGTGTTTTGACTGCTACTGTCTCTCTTGCTGGGGCAGTGTGGTTTTTAAAATAATTACCGTAAACCTTATTCACTCGGCTGAAATCATTCATGTTGGCCAAAAAAATTGAGCTTTTCACAACATTCTCAAAATTCATTTCCGCAGCTTCCAAAACTGATTTTATATTTTGCATGATTTGCTCAGTTTCTTCCATAATACCCCCTTCAACCAATTCCATAGTTTTTGGGTTTAAACCTATTTGACCAGATAGGTAGAGTGTGTTATTGGCAAATACGGCTTGACTATAAGGACCAATAGGTTTAGGGGCTTTGAGTGTATTAATAATTTTTTTCATAATTTATTTGAGGCTTCTGTCGGGTTCTCTATTTTTTTCATACTTAATATCGCTCAATAGTCCTGACTTTATTCCAATAAAAAAATTCCAAGAGGCTCTATCGCTAAAAGGTATCCAGCTAAAATCTAATCGCCAACTATCTAAATCTCTATTGAATCGTAATTGGGTGTATGTAAAACCATGATTTTTGAAATCAAAACCAGAGGACCCTCCTATTTTCCATTTAGGAGTAAGATCAATATCCCCCGAAAACATTAGTGAATTATTTGAAAAGTCGTTTTGGTTTCTATTATTGCTATACGTTAAAGAGTATGTAAGCCTAAGGTTCCATGGAATCTTTGCTCGATAGGAGGGAAAAGCAGATTTCTTTTTTTTATCATCTTGTCTATTGGACTCATTTCCCATACCAATAGTGTCTCCAAAAAGATCGTCTGCTCGTCCTCCACCTGAGGCATTTTCAAAGAAATTGAATGGATCATTTTCATCTTCCTCTTCTTCTTCCTCTTTCTCCTTGTCTTTGTCTTTAGAAAACGTTTTATTGGAAAAGTTATAGCCCGTGTTTAAATTGGCACTCGTTATTCTAAAAAGACCTCCACCTTTGCTGATATTAAATTCATTAATTCTAATATTTTGCTCATTAAGTGCGTACATATCAAATGCGGCTCCTAGGTTAATTGATATTTTTTTATCAAAAAGATCAACACCACTAGTAGCCCGAATAGGACTCCATTTAAATTCATCTGCAATAAAATTATAACTAGTGCTCAGGTTAAAGTTTTTTATCAGCTGGATTTTCTTTAAGTCTGTTTTGGTTGTATCGGGATCCACAACCTTGGCTTCTAAATTATTACTCACAGAAATACCCATACTTTTTGATACGCCTTTTGATGGAGCTCCAAATAGACCTCCTTCAAATCGGGTGTATTCTCTTGTATTGCCATCTGCATCAATAATATACTCGTCGTAATATTGGTCAAAACTGGGAGCAGAGCTATAGGATATAGAAGGACGTATTGTATGTCTAATGGAACGAATTCTTTTATCCTCTTTAAAATTCACTGTTCCATAAACGGTAGTTGCCATATTAATGCCGTAACTGTAGGTTCTAAAAGCACTAAAACTGCTAATAGTGTCTTTTTTAACACCATCTATTAGAGGGTCGTAATCGTTATATTTAATGGTTTTGGGTTGCCATACCTCATTATAATTTACGCTGGCAGCCATATTAAAATGTTTTAATATTTTAAAATTTGTGCTTAGTGGTATGGAATGTTGAACTCCTGTTCTAGCATTTTTGAACATCTTACTGGTAAAAAGATCTTCCTCTATGGTTATAGTTCGATTTTCTGCTCTTGTGCTGTATTGAAAATTAATATTTTGCAATGCCCCTTTTTTGGGTCTATCTTTTGGTTCAAATGGGAATACACGATCAATACTTCCTTGGAAGGTCGGTAGAGTAAGATTCACACTTTTAGTATTAGAGTTCTGAGACATATTTGCGTTCATGGACATGTTTATACTTGGGTTACCTGGAATTCTTTTGGAATAGGCAACTGAGGAACTCAATGTGTTGTTAAGGAAGTTTGGACTGTTAAGTTGATTGACAGATTCTCTAAAATAATCACTAGTTCCGAAGTTTACAGAAGCAGAAAAATTTGAATTTGGACTGGATTTTGGATCTTTTGAGTGATTCCATCGCACATTAAAAACAGTTGATTTTGAATATCCTGGGATACCCTTTTCTCCAGATATAAGGTTTTCAAATCGCATACTGAAACTACCGCTAAAATTATACATCAACCTGTACTTTGAATCCGCTCGAAACCCATAGCTTCCATTTGAATAATAGTCTCCTGTTATGGCCATGTCAAAATACTGAGACATAGCCAAGTAATATCCTCCATTTTGTAAAAAATACCCTCTGTTGTTATTTTCCCCTATCGTTGGAAAGAGAAATCCAGACAGCTGGTCTTGTGTGGTAGGGAAGTAGGCAAAAGGAAGCGCTAAGGGTGTTGGAACATCAGCAATGTACATATTGGTAAAGCCAGTTACAATTTTTCCTTTAGGTACCATTTTTCCTTTTCTTATTCTGAAATAATAATCTGAGTCTTCCAATTCTCCTCCTGTTGTGACTTTGGCATCTTTAATATAGTAAACAGAATCATTTTCTTTTTTGGTAAATGCGGCATATACATTCATGCCATTCTGTGAAGATTTGGAATTCCAAATCAATGCCTTTTGTGTATCAAAATTGAAACGTAAAGAATCGGGGAAAATCTCATTATCGGTTTGTTTGAAATTGGGGTTTTGAACCAAATTACCCAGTGTATCGGGAATCCTACCCGCCGTTACTACGTTTGTAGAGTAATCCAATATAATAATACCAGATTTTAGCTCCATATCTTGATAATACAGCTCGGCCTCGTCATACAAATAAAGTTTGTTTTCCTTTCGATTGATTCTTACGTACTCTTTAGCATTGTATTTTACCTTATCCAATAAGGTAGGTTCTTTTTTCGGGATGGAATCCTTTAATTTACCGCTCTGAATGGAAATGGAATCCATTATGGCCAAAGAATCGGAAAATTTCTGCGATTGCAATTGATTAAAACAAAAAAATATTAACAAACTTACTGTATAAATTGACTTTGTTTGCAAACCGAATAGTCCTAAATTTGTGATTAGTTAAATATTTGGTCATTAAAATTAATCATATTTTTATTGTTCAATGCAGAATTAACTTATAATTCAATGCTCCTTAAATCAATAAATAAGCGATTTGTAATGGTTCTGTTATTTGGACTAATCTCCTGTGTAATTTTCATACATAATTTACAAGGCCATTGTTTATACGATAAAACTTTTGTAGTGGTTTTGGATGCTGGACACGGAGGGCATGACAGTGGTAATCGAGGAAATGGTTATTATGAGAAAAATATTGCTTTAAATATATCTTTAGAAATTGGAAATATTCTTGAGAAGCACCAGGACATAAAAGTAATTTACACTCGAAAATCTGACAAATTTGTAAAGTTGGTAGATCGTGCCAAAATTGCTAATACCGCAGATGCAGATTTATTTATCTCCATCCATTGCGATGCCTTTTCATCCTCTAATGCATTTGGAGCTGGAACATTTGTATTAGGACTTCATGCGAATCAGAGAAATTTTGAAATAGCCAAAAGGGAAAACTCGGTAATTTTTTATGAAGAGGATTATGAAAAAAATTACGATGGTTTTGATCCTAATAACCCTGAGTCTGTTATCAGCTTAACTCTGATGCAGGAGACTTATTCAAATCAAAGTATTGAGGCTGCAGCGACCATCCAAAAAAGTTTTGTTTCCAATTTGGGGAGGAAAGACCGAACGGTAAAACAAGCAGGTTTTGTTGTTTTAAAATATACATATATGCCTAGTGTTTTGATCGAAACAGGATTTTTGACTAACAAAAGAGAGGGGGCTTATTTAAATTCTAGAAAAGGACAAAAAGAGATTTCTATTGCTATTGCAAAAGCCATATTGAATTACAAAAATGATTTGGAAAAGAGGGTTGTGAATACAGCCTTATTTGATGAAAATAAAGTGGCTGAAATACCAATTAGCGAGGAAAATATTAAATTCAGAGTACAACTGGCAGCTAGTAAAAAGATAATTGAACCCAAATCATATAATTTTAAAGGCTTAAATAACATAAGCCGAGAGAAAGAGGGGGGATTTTACAAGTATTATTATGGAAATACTGAGAGTTACAAACAGATTCAAAAAGAACTAAAAAGAGCTAAAAGAGCGGGATTCAAATCTGCCTTTATTGTCTCTTTTAAAGGAAATGAAAAAATAAAATTATCTAAGGCATTAGATGCACTTAAATAAACAATATCCGTAAAAAAAATATTAAGTTTGTATGTCTTGTAAAGCTTTTATTATTTGAAAATAAACAGAGAAATAAAAACCGCAATATTGGTATTAGGAGGCATTGCTTTGTTTATCTATGGATTTAGTTTTTTGAAAGGAAATTCAATTTTTAAAAAAAGCAAGACCATTCATGCAGTATATGATGAGGTAGAGGGCTTGATGACTGGCGCCAAAGTAAGTATTAATGGCTTGAGCGTGGGTAAAATTTCTCGAATCGACTTCCTTCCCAACACAACTAAAATTTTGGTAACTATGGAAGTTCGTCAGAAATTAAATATTTCTAGCGAAAGTGCTGCGATGCTCTATGAGACAGGGTTGATCGGAGGTAAGGCAATTTCATTAATACCTTTGTTTGATCCTAAAAATACTTTAAAAGAAGGTGATACTCTTGAAGCAAAAGTAAAACCGGGTTTGACTGAGCTGATAAATCGTCAAATCGAACCTTTACAGATTAAGATTGAAAGTATGCTTTCCAGCGCTGATTCTCTTTTTGCTGGAGTAAGTAATGTTCTGGATAATGACACTCAAAATAATTTAAAGAACACCCTTGAAAACCTTTCCATTACAACCCAAAATTTGAACAAAGCTTCACTTGCGGCAGTGGAGATTTTGGATAGTAACCAGCACCAAATCAATGCTACCTTCAGTAACGTTAAAGAAACCTCTGATAATTTGAAAACTATTATAGATTCGATTTCAAATGCGCAAATCAGTTATACAATAAAGGAATTTACCAAAACTATAGAAGGACTCAACAGTATCGTATCTTCTATTGATTCTGGAAAAGGAACTGCAGGAAAATTGATAAATGACGAAACTTTATATCAAGGATTGAACGACGCTACCACTGAACTTCAAAACTTACTCAGTGACTTGAAGAATTACCCCAAAAGATACGTACATTTTTCCTTGTTTGGAAAAAAAGAGAAGCCTTACATAAAAGAAGAAAATTAATCAATAAAAATGACTTATTTATCCAATTTTATTTTTTCAATTCTTTTATTTTCGACCATTTTTTTCTTTAGACGAAATATATTGTATGTAAACAGAAACATACATATGGGTAAATCGGTTGACCGATCAGATCAATCTCCGAAAAGGTGGTCAAATATGATTTTGATTGCTTTGGGACAGTCCAAGATGATCAATAGACCTATATCAGGACTTTTACATATAGTTGTTTATGTTGGTTTTTTGGTAATTAATATCGAACTCCTGGAAATTATTTTAGATGGTTTATTTGGAACTCATAGAGTTTTTGCTCCTTATTTGGGTAGTGCATATGATATTCTTATTGCATCATTTGAGGTTTTAGCAGTCATAGTATTGTTTAGTGTTGTAGTATTTTGGCTTCGCCGAAATGCTCTTAAAATTAAACGTTTTTGGAAACCTGAATTGAAAGGATGGCCTAAAAAAGATGCGAATTATATCTTGTATTTTGAAATCGTATTGATGACGTTATTTTTGTTAATGAATGCTACTGATATGCTTCTGCAACAATCCGGTGAGCATCATTATACGGAAGCAGGTTTCTTCCCAGTTTCTCAATTTATTGCACCTTTATTTGCCTCTTTTTCAGTTGATACATTGGTTTTATTAGAACGTACCTTTTGGTGGTCTCACATTAGTGGTATTCTGATTTTCCTTAATTATCTTTACTATTCCAAGCATTTGCATATTCTTTTGGCATTTCCCAATACTTATTACCAAAATTTAAACCCCAAGGGAAGGTTAGCAAATAATGAAGTCGTTACTAGAGAGGTTAAGTTAATGATGGATCCCAATTCAGATCCATATGCTGAAACTAGAGAGGATACTGTTACTGAAAAGTTCGGTGCTTCTGATGTAACTGATTTGAATTGGGTCCAATTGATGAATGCATATACTTGTACTGAGTGTGGGCGATGTACTGACGAATGTCCAGCGAATCAAACAGGTAAATTATTATCCCCTAGAAAAATAATGATGGATACCCGTGACAGACTTGAGGAAGTGGGTAATAATATTAATAAGAATGGTACATTTAGTGATGATGGAAAACAGTTATTGGATGACTATATTACTCCTGAGGAATTGTGGGCTTGTACCTCGTGTAATGCGTGTGTGGAAACCTGTCCCATTGGAATTGACCCCCTTTCGATTATTATGGACATGCGACAGTATCTGGTAATGGAACAATCCGCAGCACCAAGTGATTTGAATAACATGATGAGTAATATAGAAAATAACGGAGCACCTTGGCCTTTTAATAATCAAGATAGATTGCTCTGGGCCAACGAAAATTAATTAAAACTAAACTATGGAAAAAGAGGAAGCGGAAAGCTACTTACATAAAAAAGTTGAAAATGGTGAAATTGTTAGTCCTGTCCTTCCTGATGGTATTAAGAATTATTTGATTGACATTGACGGAACCATTTGTGATGACATTCCCAATGAGGAACCTGAAAGAATGGCTAATGCTAATATTTATCCTGACGCTTTAAAAACTTGTAACAAATGGTATATTGAAGGCCATTTGATCTGTTTTTTCACCTCAAGGGTGGAAGCTCACAGAGAAGTAACGGAGCAATGGCTAAAAAGTAATGGTTTTAAATATCACAGCCTTTTGATGGGAAAACCTAGAGGAGGAAATTACCACTGGATTGATAATCATTTAGTTAAGGCAACCCGTTATAATGGAAAGTTTACAGAGTTTATAGAGAAAGAGGTGACCATTGAGGTTTTTGATGACGGAGTAGATCAATAAACCAATGCCTATGCATGTTCCTACACTTGCTGAATTTGCAGCAAAGGGTAAAAAGCCAGAAGTTCTTTTTTGGGTGGGCTGTGCTGGAAGCTTCGATGAGCGCGCCAAAAAAATAACAAAATCTTTTGTAAAAATTCTACAAAAGGCAGCAGTGTCTTTTGCCGTTTTAGGAGCTGAAGAAAGTTGTACTGGTGATCCTGCCAAAAGATCGGGAAATGAGTTTCTTTTTCAAATGCAGGCAATGGCTAACATAAAGGTCATGAATGCCTATAAGGTGACACGAATTGTTACTACATGTCCACACTGCTTCAATACCTTAAAAAATGAGTATCCTTCAATGGGAGGAAATTACCAAGTAATGCATCACACAAAATTTATCAATACACTTCTTAAAGAGAAACGTTTTACGATCTCAGGCTCTTTTTATAAAGGAAAACGGATCACTTACCATGACCCCTGCTATTTGGGACGTGCTAATCAAGTTTATGAAGCACCTCGGGAATTGATTCAAAAATTAGATGCTGATTTGGTTGAGATGAAAAACTGCAAGTCCAAAGCCTTGTGTTGTGGTGCGGGGGGGGCTCAGATGTTTAAAGAGCCTGAAAAAGGCAATAAGGATATTAATATTGAAAGAACTGAACAAGCTATGGAAACCCAACCTGAAATCATCGCCGCAGCTTGTCCTTTTTGTAATACCATGATGACCGATGGTGTTAAAAGTAAAGTGAAAGAGGAAAAAGTTGAAGTTCAAGATATTGCAGAATTAATATCAAAAGCCGAAGACCTTTAAAGATGTTTGTACCTTTTAATCAACTCCCAGATCATGCCCGCGTTTGGATTTACCCTTCCAATAGAGAATTAACAAAATCCGAAATATCAAAAATCGAAAATTTGGCCGAGGATTTTCTTAATCAATGGACTTCTCATGGGAATGATCTTCAAGCTGGAGTAAATTTACCCTATGACCGATTTATTGTTTTGGGACTCAATGAATCTATTCAATCAACCTCGGGTTGTTCTATTGATGCCTCTGTTCGTTTCATACAATCACTAGAAGCAGATTTTGATATTGTTCTTCTGGATAAAATGAATGTGACCTTTAAAAAACAAAATACTATTGATTACATTCCATTAAATGAGTTTAGGAACAAGGCGAAGAGGAAAGAAGTGGCTCCAGATGTCATTGTTTTTAATAATTTAGTTTTAAATAAAATAGAATATGAAACTCTTTGGGAGGTTCCTGCATCCTCAAGTTGGCATAGCCGATATTTTTAATTGAAATGCATTTTTTTTTCATCATCTATTTACTGATTGGAACCTTTGTTTTTGCACAAAACCCTGATCCTTTGATTTCAATCAACCCTAAAGTTCAACAAAAATGGGTGGATAGTATTTATCAATCAATGAGTTTGGATGAGAGGATTGGTCAACTTTTTACCCCAATGGTTTCCTCCAAAAAAGATGATAAGCATTTTGAAGACATAAAGGAATTAATCAACAGATATAACATAGGGGGAATTATTTTTTCTCTCGGTGGTCCTGAAAAACAATCCCGATGGCTAAATGAATTTCAATCTTTATCCAAAGTTCCATTACTAATTAGTATGGACGCAGAATGGGGGGTAGCAATGAGATTGGACTCTGTAATTGCTTTCCCATGGAATATGACTCTTGGAGCTATTAAAGAGAATCATATCGTTCAAAAAATAGGTCAAAGAATGGCTCAACAAGAAAGAATTTTAGGAGTGCATATGACTTATTCTCCAGTTCTTGACCTGAATACGAATCCGCAAAACCCTATAATTGGTAGCAGGTCTTTTGGTGAAGACCCTAAGCGGGTTGCTGAAAAAGGATTGGCATTGATGAAGGGACATCAACAAGAAGGAATTCTTACCACAGGCAAACACTTTCCTGGCCATGGAGATACCTCCAAAGATTCACATAAGACTTTACCTACTGTTAACTTTGATCTTTCAAGATTGGAGAAATTGGAATTATTTCCCTATAAAAAATTGGTAGAGCAGGGTTTAAGTGCTGTAATGACAGCTCATCTTAATGTTCCAGCTATAACCCTTTCAGATGATCCTACTTCACTTTCCAATGCAGTTGTCACTCAAGTGTTGAAGCAAAATATAGGATTCAACGGCTTGGCGGTTACTGATGCCTTGAATATGAAAGGTGCAGAACCACTGGATAAGGATGCCAATATTGACTTAAAGGCCTTTCTCGCAGGTAACGATATACTTTTGATTTCCAAAGATATCCCATTGGGTTTTGAGAAAATAAAATCGGCCTATAATCAGGTTCCCTTGGTAAAAGAAAGAGTTGAGGAATCTGTCAAAAAAATACTTAAAGCTAAATTCAAAGTAGGTCTTAATCAAAAAAACCATGTTGAGATAGGGAGTTTGTATTCTGATTTAAATACCAGAAATGACAGTCTTTTGATTGAAGAAGCATATTCTAAAAGTATTACGCTTCTTAAAAATGAAAAAAACTTGTTGCCTCTGTCTCCTGAAATCAATTATGCGCACGTAAAATTAGGAGATGATAAAAGCAGTGATTTTGAAGAACAGCTCAAAAAGTACGTTAAAATAAGAACTATCGAACCCAATTCAATAGAGGGAACGATGTTAGACCTTGAGGGATTTAAGAAAGTAATTATTTCCTATCACCGTTCCAATAAATCCCCTTTTTTATCGCCTTATTTTTCAAAAAAAGAAATCGATTTGATTCACGCAATTACAGAAAAATATGAAGTTATCCTCGATATTTTTGTGAATCCCTATCCATTAATTGATTTGGAAAACCTTTCCTCAATTGATGCTTTGGTTGTTAGTTATCAAAATAGTCCTGTAAGTCAAAAAATAAGTGCAGATTTATTAAATGGTAATGGTTCTTTTATGGGGTCATTGCCGGTAGGAATTTCTGAAAATTATCCAGTTGGTTCTGGTATAAATATAAGTCTCGGAACAGAAAATGAAAGGGTATCTTTAATTGAAAAAGGATTTGATCCAGATGTGATCTCTCAAATAAATGATTTAGCAGAGCAAGTGATTGATTCAGCTATGACTCCCGGGATGCAAATTTTAATAGCCAAAAACGATCAAATTGTTTTCAATAAAAGTTTTGGTTACCATACTTATGATAAAGAAATACGAGTTGAAAATCATCATGTATATGATTTGGCATCTTTAACTAAAATTACGGCTACCTTACCATTAATAATGAATGAGGTGGACCAGAACAATTTTGACCTTGAAACCTCAATGTCTGACTTATTACCTGAGCTAAAGCGCTCTAACAAATCCGATTTAAGTGTAAAAGAGGTTTTATCCCATTACGCAAGGATTACCCCCTGGATTCCCTTCTACAAGGAGACGGTTGACGACAATGGACAACACTTAAGGAAATTTTATCGTAATAGTGAAAATTATAGATTTAATATACCTGTAGTTGATAAACTTTATTTAAGGTCAAACTTTGATAAAAAAATTAAAGAACAAATCATAGATAGCCCTTTGTTGGACTCGTTATATTATAGATACTCTGATTTACCTTACTATCTTTTTAAGGATTATCTTGAGAAGAGATATAACAAACCCCTAAATTCTTTGGTTCAAGAACTTTTATTTGAACCCTTGGGACTGGATCGAACTTTCTACAATCCATTGAAATCAATTTCAAAGGATGAAATCGTACCCACGGAGATTGACGATTATTTTAGGCAAAGGGAAATCAGAGGTTATGTCCATGATATGGGAGCGGCCATGCAAGGTGGGGTAGGGGGACATGCTGGAGTGTTTTCCAACGCTCAAGAGGTATATGAGATAATGCGGATTTATTTGCATGGAGGAAGCTTAAATGGACATCAATTTTTTAGCTCTAAAACTTTAGATGCCTTTAACGAATGCTATTTTTGTGAAGATGGTAATCGCAGAGGGGTAGGACTTGATAAGCCTCAGCTCTTTGGAGTTGGTTCTACTTGTGGTTGTGTGTCTAAAACCAGTTATGGGCATATGGGATTTACTGGAACTTATGTTTGGGTTGATCCTGAGCAAGATTTGATTTTTGTATTTTTATCCAATAGAACATATCCAAGCATGTCAAATAATTTGTTGAGTGAAAAAAATATAAGAACCCGAATGCAGGCACTCGTTTATAAAGCTTTAATTAACTCAAATTTTAAAAATTGAAAATTGTAATTGTATGTTATCCTACATTTGGTGGGAGTGGAGTAGTTGCAACTGAATTGGGTTTGTATTTGGTTAAAAAGGGTCATGAGATTCATTTTATCACTTATAGACAACCTGTAAGAATTCAAAATCTAACCCCAAACCTTTATTTCCATGAGGTGCACGTGCCTACCTATGATTTATTCAAATATCAACCCTACGAGTTGGCCCTATCAAGTAAGATTGTAGAGGTGGTCAATACATATAATATTAATTTGTTGCATGTACATTATGCCATACCTCACGCATATGCGGCCTATATGGGGAAGAAAATGCTTGAAGACCAAGGGTTAGAAATCCCAATGATTACGACCCTACATGGAACGGATATAACACTTGTTGGGAGCCATCCTTTTTATAAAAAAGCTGTTCAGTTCAGCATCAATCATTCCGAGTATGTTACGGCAGTATCTCAGAGCTTAAAAGATGATACGGAGCGTTTATTTGAAATCACCTCTGATATAAAGGTAATCCCAAATTTTATAGATCTTCAAAAAATAAAATTCCGTGATGTACCATGTGAAAAAATTCAGATTGCTGCTGAAGATGAATTAATCATTACTCATGTAAGTAATTTCAGACCATTGAAACGCATTCTAGACATTTTAAAAATATTTAAAATTATAAAAGATGGTTTGAATGTTAAATTATTGATGGTTGGAGATGGGCCGGAAAAAGAACGTGCTATCCATTACTGCAAAGTAAATCAAATAGAGAAGGATGTTTTATTTGTGGGTAAAAGTAATGAAATTGATAATATTTTGTGTTTTTCAGATTTGTTCTTATTGCCTTCGGAGAAAGAAAGTTTTGGATTGGCCGCTCTTGAGGCAATGGCTCACGGAGTTCCGGTAGTTTGTTCTGATATTGGGGGCTTACCTGAAGTTATAGAGAATGGTATCTCAGGATTTCTTTGTCCGGTTGGAGATATAAACGTTATGGCCGAAAAGGTCAATTATTTATTAAGTGATAAAGAGCGCCTAAAGTTGTTTAAGAGTCAGGCCTATCAATCCTCTAAAAAATTTGATATTAAAAAGGTAATATCAAAATACGAATCAGTTTATAATGATGCCTTGGAAACTTATTCAGGATGATACACACTGGTTGAATTTGCATAAATGTCGGTCTTATCAAAAGTCATTTTTTTTGTTTTAAATTGTGTGTAAAGTTCCATTTGATCAGAATAGTGTTTAGAGTCTGGGTGATCAGAACTTCCATAAGATATTATGGATTCAATCTCAACCCCATGCTTACTAAACTTTACCAATTCTATGTAAGATTCACCACTTACTACTCTTGTTTTACCTCCCTTATAAGGAATACTACCCATTGAAGTGACTACATCGGGAAGCCCGAAAACAGGCAACTCTTTGTTCCCTCTGACTAATTTTTGAAAGGTTCCCAGCTTAACTTGAGATTTCCCAAAATATTTTATCATATGTTGATTTGTTTCTATTAGAGCTTTCTTTAAAATATTTTTAGTAAAAATTTTAGGTTCGGGAAGACTCCTGTAGTATTTACGAAGTTTGAAATATAGAATTCCATATGCTCCAGCACCATATGAATCTGCAGATGCTTGACGATCCCATGATTGTATTTGTTTCAAAAGCGGCTTTATTTTAGGATAATCATCTGGAGACATCATAAAAAGGGAGTCAATATTCATCCAACTATAATTTAATGGATTGGGAAATTGGTGATCGTATTTAATTTCTTTAAAATCATTGTAATCAACTTTTTCATATTTATCAATAAGTTGCTTAAGTCTTGTGGACCGATTATTGTCATAAGTTTCAAACCCCATTAGTTTTGAAAACTCACTTTCATTAGGATTATCAAGTGAATCCGACGATTTGAAAGGTGAGTGATTTGCATTGTAAATGTAGCCTGAATGGGGTTGAATCACTTGAGGTAGCTCCTCTATATCATAGGTTGACGTCCAAAGTGTTTTTATAGTATTTCCAGGGACTACATTTGCCCAATCATAACCTGCAGAACGCTTTGGAATTAAACCGTTTGAAATGAAGAAAATAGTATCATTTTTATCTGCGTAACCTATATTATAACCCGGCAAAGCCTTCATTTTAATAGCATTGTAGAATTCTGTAAAGTTTTTTGCTTTATTCATTCGCCACCACTGCTCTAGCGCCCTTATTTCAAACAAAGATGGAGTTCTAATTGCATAATAACCAGAATCGTTTTTTAGTGTAGGACCATAAATACTCTCGAAATATTTTTTACTGATTTTAACATGGATACCTAAAATTTTAATTATAATATTCGCCCAATGGGTTTGGAGTTTGAGGTACTCCCCATCGACTTTGTAATATTTTTTCTTGTTAGGGTGCATTTCAAGTTTAAATACATCAGTTTTATCCGGTATATTAACTGTGTGTGCCCAAGCTAAATTTCTATTTGCACCTATTAATACATTTGGACTTCCTGCAAAGAGAGCTCCAATGATATCTGTTCCCTCAGCACTGCAAAGGTGAACTTCATACCATGAAGTGGGACCATCTAATGGTTGATGAGTATTAATCGCTAGATAAGTACTACCATCTTTAGTTTTTGCACTATTAAACGCAAAGGTATTAGACCCTTTAACTTGGTCTTTTTCAGGGTTATAATTTATTTTATTTCTCAAAATTTTTTTAACCCAATAGTCTCCTTTTGAGGATACAAATAATTGAAGTTGAGCATAAAGAAACATTTTTTTTGGAGTAAGTGGAAAAAGTTTTTTATTCAATACTTCATTTGCATGGGTAAAGGCGTAACGATTGATTCCCTGACAATAAGCTTCCAATACCAATTTATAATCAGAACTTATTTCCTTTTTGTATTTTTCATCAAAAAGGCGCTCACTCCCTATAAATTGGCTTATGTAATCAATACCGTAGGCTTTTTTACCCTCAACTCTACTTAATAATGCGTTACCTGCCAAGAAGCCTTTTTGTATTGTTTCGAAATCATCCTCTGCATGTGCCCATGCCAAACCATAGGCAAGTTCAGCATCTGTTTTTGTAAATATATGCGGAACTCCATAGGCATCTCTCACAATATCAATATTATTTGGATCGATTTGTCCAATTAATTGAAGAGATGCTAAACAAATTAGTGATAAATGAGAACTCTTAATCATCTTTTTTATTTTTAAAGTAAAAATACCAAATGGAAAAATAGGATTTTAAAAAAAAATTAATCAAACAAATTGATACAAATCACTTAATCTATAAGTAAATGCATAAGAAACATTTATAGTTTTGTTGATTTTTAGTCATTCGCATTCTCCTTCTATCCAGTCATTCAGTCCATTAAATTTAGCATGGCAACTATTTGAATATGTTTTTTTGTCACAACCACAAACTGGATGGTAGATTTCGATGCATGAATAATCAGGTTTAATTATATTGGGGTCAATGCAAGCATAAGATGAGTTATCATTTTTACAATTAATAAATAAAACTATATATAAAGAGATTAATATTTTTAAAATAAGATATTTATAAATCATTTTAAAAATTTAACTATTTTTTAATTCTAATTAAATACTTAGCTATATTAATTTCCACTAAACCTTTAAATAATTAATTAGTAAAAATCAATGAAGTATAATTATTTAATCTTTCTTTTTTTTATAATTGAGGCCTGCTCAAAAAACGAAACCTTACCTAATTTAGTTTTTATCTTAACCGATGAACAACGTTATGATACATCATTTCATTATGGTAATGAAAAAATTATAACCCCAAACTTAAATAAATTAGGTGATGAAGGGGTTGTTTTTGAGAATGCATATGTAGCTCAGCCAGTTTGCTCTCCCAATAGATCGTCAATAATGACTGGGTTATATCCGCATCAAACGGGTGTTACCCAAAATAAAATTCCTTTAATTCAAGAGATATCTACCTTTCCTGAACTTTTAGGAGAAAATTCTTATAATACTGCCTACATTGGAAAGTGGCATTTAGGAAATGAATTAGATCCATCACATGGTTTTAATAAATGGATAAGTATTGAGGACAGATATCACTGGAAAGAGGATACTAAAGCTGGTATTGATATCCGATACAGTGACTATCATAAATGGTTAATTGATAAGGGTTATAAACCTGATTCAAAAAAAAGAGGAACCTTCTCTAGAACTTTTTGCACTAATCTTCCGTATGAACATACAAAATCAAGTTTCATAGAAAAAAAAGCAATTCAATTTATTGATAGAAATAAAGACAATCAATTTATACTTTATTTAAGTTTTTTAGAGCCTCATACACCTGTCAATGGTCCATTTAATGATTTACATAATATAAATGATGTTCAGCTTGACAAAACATATGGAAAATTTATTCCCAAAAATGAACCTCTAAGGAATAAAGTTATAAGAATTAATGAGACTAATCAGGGAAAAAAACTTTCATTAAATAATGAAATTTCAATTTTGAAGGAACAGATGAAGAAATATTGGGGTCTAGTATACCAGGTAGATTTATCTGTTGGTAAAATATTACAAAAATTAGAATACTTAGGTCTGGATAAAAATACTATTATCGTATTTACAAGTGAACACGGACGAATGATGGGGAAATTCGGAATTTCTCCAAAAAGATTCATGTACGATGCATCATCAAGGATTCCCTTAATAATTAAAGCTCCAGGATTTAAACCAAAAAAAGTTAATTATCCAGTAAGCCAAATTGATATAGTTCCTACATTACTTAAATTTTTTGGTAAATCAATACCTGACTTTCTTCCTGGAAAAAGTCTATTTGATTTTACTCCAAGTAATGTTTTTATGCAGTGGAATTCAGACTTTTCAAAAGATGGTAAACCTACTAATGGTAAAAAATATGATGATTGTCCAGTAAATCCAGAAGATTGTAAAAAAGCTATGATGCAGAACATAAGGACTATAGTTACACCCAGTGGTTTAAAACTTAGCTTAAGTGCACAAGATTATGATTTATCTGAGTTATTTGATCTTAAAAATGATCCTGAGGAGGTAAATAATATTTTCTATAATCCTTTATACAAGGATACAGTTTCAGATTTGAGGAAAATGATTATAGATTGGCAAAAAAAAGTAAATGACACATTAAAATTATAAATTTAAATTCCATAGATTCTTAAAATTCGGTATTTATAAATTTTTGTTATTTTTTTTCATCTGAATCAAATTCTTATTCAATAATAGATTTTTAAGTAAATAATAGCAGATTGAATTAAAGATTTACTTTAAATAAATGATATATATATTTAAAAAATTAAACTCTTTTTTCAGTCAGATCTTTCAATTATTATAATTATTTGATCGAGCCATGATTTATTTGATTTATAAATTTTTTAAATTTGTCTTTTAGCGAATCATATTATGCCTAGAATTGGAATTATTCTTACATTAATAATATATGTTTTTATGGGGATTTGTTTATTGCTAATGCCTTAATTTTAGTTAGTATAAAGATAAAATCAATCCTTCCATTTGACTATTAGTTAGATGGATTTTACATTGAAATTCATTTTTTAAATTAGATTAATAAAATTAATTCAAAAGCTTGATAGATACCAACCCGTACCACACTTAAAAGGACGTTACATACAAAATAATAGTTGTTTTGACCCTTGTTCTGATATATTTCTCGTGATTGTTTTTACCTAAATATTTCATCAATTTCAGGACTAATTATTAGGTTTTTCTCGTGTAAAATAGTTTTCCATTATTGATAATTGATTTATATTTAAAATAAATTAACTTTATTCTTAAATTATGAGCATTCCATTAAAACACCTTTTTCACATTAATGCACCTGTTAATAGAGTTTTTAAAGCTTTAACCCTTATCGATGAAATGAAGAGTTGGTATACTACCGAAATTTCAGGTAAATCTGAGATAAACCAGTTGATCAATTTCAAATTTGGAACTATAGATTTTATTGTTAAGGTTACCGAATTGGAGGTAAATAAAAAAATTGGATGGGAATGTGTACAAACAACGTTGCCATTTGTTGGCCACATTTACACTTTTGAACTCGACGAGAACGACGATAAGACACGAATTCGTCTTACTGAACATGGTTTTGAAGAACAGGACGATATGTATGCCAATATGAACTTTAGTTGGGGTAAATATCTGGAAAGCTTGAGACAATTTTGTCAAATAGGCTTGTCTGAAGCGTTTGGAAGTCCTGGCTATAGATCATAATGGAATTGACTAACTAATTTATTATATTTCATTAAGTAAATTACATTTTGTAAGGGTAAGGGATTAGTTTTTTTTCATAAGAAAGGTAAAGAGGATGTTTTGGACTTCCATTTTGATTGAGATCAAAGCAGTAGGGTTTATCTACCATTTTTTTCAACCACGGAGGTAGATAACAATTGTTACCCCATCCAAATACAACTTTTTCACACATTTGAATCATCTTCTTTATATGTTTTAAATTTCTTGGCTCTTTAGCTAGGATTTTATCTTTTAAGACCTTTGGATAGGGGGTGACGAATGTGTGAAGGTTTCCCAAATAAAACCCACCAAAACAATATTTTTTACTGAATTTGATGAGCTTAACTACTGTTCTGTCGTCCACTTCCTTGTCGGCATAAGATGGATTTAAAAGTATGTAGAGTATAAATGGTTTTTCTCGATCCCATATTCTCCAAAGCTGATATCTTCTCTCTTTTTCCTTTAGCGCCCCTTTTATCATGGATTGTTTTTAAGAGAAATTTTCATTTTTTCAATTACTCCTTGCCCAAATAAACACAAACCAGAATTGGTAGTAATTAGGGCTATTGTTCCATAAAGAATCCAATTTTCACTTTGACTATTTTTTAGAATTATGGCTTCACCCAAAAATGATAAGCCCATACCAAACACCAATAGTCCACTAACGGAGTATGTCAACCACTTAATTTTCATTCCTCTAAGTTTATTTTTTAATTAAATTAATCAAAAACCACCAAGTGATTGCATTGTTAGTTTTGTAAAATTTTATAATTTTTATATAAAATAAAATATTTAACTATGAAACGTAGTAATTTTAATAAAACACTAGCCTCTTCGATTGGGGTTTTGAGCCTTACAAAAGGTTTGGGTCATTTGCTGGATATTAAACCTGAAAACAAGCTAGGAATTGCTCTTGTAGGTTTGGGAAACTATGCGACAAATCAGTTAGCACCTGCTTTGCTTGAAACTAGAAAATGCGAGTTGAAGGGAATAGTTACAGGAAGTCCAGAAAAGGTAGAAAAATGGAAAAAAATTTATAACCTAAAGGATAATCAGGTTTACAATTATCAAAATTTTGATACAATTGCCAACAATGACGAAATTGACATCGTATATATTGTTCTACCTAATAACATGCACAAGGAGTTTACCCTGAGGTCCTTTGCAGCCAGAAAACACGTAATTTGTGAAAAGCCAATGGCAATGAATGCTATTGAGGCTTCTGAAATGATTTCAGCAGGAAAAAAAGCCAACTTGGAACTCTTTATTGGGTATCGACTGCATTATGAACCACATCATCGTGAAACTATACGTCTCTGCCAAGAAAAGATTTTTGGTAAAATTAAATTTTTTGAAGGGGGATTTGGTTTTCGTATTGGAAATCCTGATCAATGGAGATTGAAAAAAGCATACGGCGGTGGAGCTTTAATGGATGTTGGCGTTTATGTAATTCAAGGAGCAAGATATACAATAGGAGAGGAGCCTATTGCTATTAGTGCTAGAAGTTTTAAAACAGACCATTTCAAATTTAAGGAAGTGGATGAACTCATTACTTGGCAAATGGAATTTCCCAGCGGGGCAGTGGCCAATTGTACCACTTCTTTTTCCGCCTCCACCAATCATTTGTTTGTTGGGGCTGAGAAGGGATTCATCAGATTGAGTCCTTCTTACACCTACAGAGAAATTGAAGGTTATACAAGGGATTATATTTTTGATTTTCATAGAGTTAATCAACAAGCATTGCACATGGATGGTATCTCTAATTATTTGATCAATGGAGAGCCTCATTTAAATGTAGGCGGAGAGGAAGGCTTGAGAGATATGAGAATTATAGATGCTATTTTTACTTCCGTTGAAAAAGGGGGGGAAAGAATTGTTTTGTAATCAAATAAAAAGATATAATATGTCTATCAAACTTCAGCGAAAGCAAAATTTCGCTGAGTTAATGTATTAATAATCCATATTTTTTTTGCTGTATTTATAAATCCTTAATATGTGATCATTAATCCTCTTGAATCATGGATTTAATTCTTGCAATGTGTTGAAATGACTCACATTATAAATATTCTAGATTTATTAGTTTACTTTGTCATTAATTGTAAAAAGTACTATTTTTATTAATAGATTATTAAAAATTAATTTTAAATATGAAGACACAAATTTTATTAATATTATCAATAATTCTATTTATTTCATGTCAAACAAAAATTGTTGAGGTAGAAGTTAATTCCTCTGCTGGAAAACATTTCTTAAATAACTTTGAGGGAAAAAAATATATTTTTGGCTCTGATGAAGATGCTAAAAATGCCGCTGCATTAGTTTTGGCTTTTGCTGATAAAGACTCTGAGACCATGGCGAAATTTATGGGAGATACTATAGTTTATTATCCTCCTCAGGGAGGTAGTGCAATGAAGACACCCAAATCAGCGATTCACGAAGTTGTGAAAGCCTTACACGAGCCTTATGATTCTCTCCAAAGAAAATTGAACAATGTAATTCCCCTAAAAATAGAAGGATCAGATTATACAAGAGTATCCGTTTCTTTTAGAGAGAATCGATACTATAAAGATGGATCGCAAGAGTCTGTGAGATTGATAGACAGAATTTTCTTTAGAGAGGGTGAAATTTTTAGAATCATTCAGTGGATGGGCGAAAGGTGACATAAATCGATTATTTAGTTTTTTAATAGAGGTTGATTGATTTCAACCTTACTTTTTATGTTCCACTTTAACAAAGGCTTCAACAATTATATAATGAGTATATTAGTTTTATATTATGAAAAGAGTTTTAGTTTTTTTCTTATTGAGCCTATTTCTGTATTCAACAATCGGTTGTTCCCTACTTCACAAAAGAGCCGCATATGACCACTACGTTAATAGAAGTAAAAAAAAATAACCCAATTAATTTTAAAGCATATTTATAAAATACCATAGCGGTAAACTAACTAATAAGGATTTGTTATTATGAAAAAAATAATAATTGGTTTTCTGGTTATATTGATTTCAATTACTTTCTATTTTGCCTATCCTATTTGGATCAATCCAAAAAGTCCGAAAGGTGAAGCTTCCATTAATAAAGACGGTCTTAACATAGAAATCAAATATTCAAGACCTTCAAAAAGGGATCGTTTAATTTTTGGTACAGAAGATCAAGGTGCTCTATTGACTTATGGTAAATATTGGAGATTAGGAGCAAACGCTCCCACTATAATATCAATAAATAAGGCGGTTAGATTTGGTGGAAAAGAACTTAAGCTAGGTAAGTATTCAATGTATGCAATACCAAATGAGAAATTCTGGGATATTAGGTTGAATTCAAAAATTAATTCATCAGGTTATATTCAACCAGAATCATTATATGATGAACTAAGCCTATCTGTTCCAGTTTATAAAACTAAAAGAACTGTTGAGCAGCTGACAATTGGTTTGAGTGATCTAGATTCATTGGTCGAGATAACGATTGAGTGGGATAATAATGGAGTGATGATACCAGTGTTAGATTAAGGGTTCTTTAACTCACTTTTGAAAACCATTTGTGCCTTCCAAATTGATTTTCTTTTACAGGTTCCTTATTATCCATATACCACACTAAGCCTTTTAAAACACTAAGTAAATAGTTTTTAAGTTTTGGTTTGACAATAGTAAAAAATAATAAATAATTTATAATTAATGGGTATTTACTGGATAGGTATGGAAATATCTCGATGGATAAAAATGAAGTATTGCCTTGATTTGTGATTTTCCATTCTACTTTTGATTTTTTACCTTCCTTAGTACCTATAAATATTTTGTAACCTACGTTTTCTTCCCAATGGTAAAAATCCCTGAAATAGGTTAATCCACTGAGGTATTCCAGTTTATCTTTTTTTCCATTGGGATTATCCCATTTAATGGCCTCGTTGGTTTTGCAAAAGGGATGAAATAATTCAAGATTACCAGGACTTGAAACCACTTTCCAAATTTGAGAGGCAGAGTGCATCAATTTAACTTCTTTTTTAACTGAAAAGCTTAAAAATTTATTCATTTATTAATTATTAAAACAGCTGAATTAGATTGAAAACATTGAATATTATTTAAAATTAATCTAATTATGTATTTGTATATGAAATTGGATTTGAAATTAATTTAAAATATTTTAGCGTTAAAAATAAAATAATGGAAAATTTAAAAATTAGTAATAGCTGTGTAAACTGTGATAATTTGAATCATACCCTCAAAATTTGTGGTATCCATCAGGTGGAAGTAAGTGGTAAATATACTTGCGACGAATTCGAAACTTCCAATTAATACAATTGAAGATTAGGGTTTTAGGCCATTAAAGGTTACACTTAATTTCTAACTTGTTTACATAATGAATTTCTCCTTTGTATTTAATTCCACATTAGCAATAGATTCATTACAAATTATTATTGTTTGGATTAATAGTTTAAGTCATATTGAAATAAGTTGAGCTAAAACTAAATAAATTGTCTTGCTTTTTAATACTTCAAAAACCTGAATTTTTCAGGATCACAACTTATCTTTTTCAATTCTATATTAGAGAACAAAGAAATGATAGCCGTTTTTCTAGGTCTGATATCGTTTTTTGAGAAGTGGGTATGAAATACATACTTTAAATTTTTTTTATCGTCATAAAAAATATCTCCATGACCGGGTCCATTTTGATCAATTAATTTAGAGTCTATTAAGGGGTTTTGGACCGATTTATTCCAGGGGCCCGTGGGGCTTGAACCTGTAGCATAGCCCACTGCATATTTTGGACTTCTAAAATTGTTGGCGGAATAAAACATATAATATGTTTCATTTATCTTGATAACAGATGGCCCTTGATTAATCTTAGGTTCTATACCATCTGAATCCTCCCATGATTGATCTGAAGAGATACACTTTTGTATTGTTTCTTCTTTCATATTTTTCAAATCATGACTCAATTCGCTCACGAAGATTTCATTCTCCCCTTGAACCCCTCTGGTAAAGTATAAATATCCTTTTCCTTTATCAAAAAAAACGAATGGATCAAGTTGTTTAATTTTTGACTTGTAATGGCTTTTAAACTCATTTCTAAAAGGCCCTAAAGGATTGTCAGAGAAAGCAATGGCAATATTTTCATTGGCCGTGTAAACCATGCCATATTTTCCCCCATTTTTGAAAACCTGTGGTGCCCAAAAACCCTTGTCGCCATATGCATCTCCTTTGCTTAATGCATATCCCCTAGACCTCCAATTGTAAAGATTATTAGATTCATAGACCAAAAACCCGTTATTAGTTCTTTCTAAACCTCCCGATGTGGAGCCATACAGATAGTACTTCCCATTTTCATGGAGAATTGTTGGGTCTGCTAATAAAATATCCTGACCATTTGGGATATTTGATGAAGAGGGCAAAAAATTTATTACTAGACCCATCAAAAAAATTACACTTACGATCTTGAACAACAAATTTCTCATAGACATCTTTAGATTTAAAATCCAAAAATCCAGCGTAATTAAGAAAAAATGAAATTAACTTTCCATTTTTCTTCTTAGAATCTTGTAAGCCTTTGTGATATTGGATTCAACAGTTTTGATAGAAATACCTAAATGTGAGGATATTTCGAGGTTTGTAAGCCCCTCGCTTTTACTCAATTCAAATATCTCTTTGATTTTTTTGGGGAGCTTTTTTATTTCCTTCTTCATTTTTGTCAATTTAGATTTATTCTCCTCCGAGGGTCTATTCACTAATTGATTCAATAGATTGATGTACTGTTCGTGTAGTTTTGATCTGGATTTATTTTTGTAATAGGTGTCAATAAACTTATTATACGTTGACTTGTATAAAAAACTCTCAATTGAATATTTTGGATTAAGTTTTTTTCTGTATTCAAATACATTAATAAAAACCTCTTGAACAATATCGTTGGCGGTATGGTGATCAACACTAAGACTCAATGCATAGCTGAAGAGTGGGTCACTATATAAATTTACAAATTCCTCAAAGGCTTTTTCATCCCCATTTTGAAGCTTTGATATTAAATTATTCTGATTCATTGAATTTTTAAAGTAACTATTATCTAATATAGAAAATAAATTTATGTAGGGTATTAAACTTCTGACTCGTAATAAAATATATACAAATAGATAATTTTGAAAGATTCCATTGTAAAAATATTAGTGAATTTCCTGAATGACCAATCCAACATCGAGGAACTCGAGTTTTTGTCGGATTGGATTGAAGATTTGGAAAATTTCGAATCTTTCCGACAATTCGTTTCTATTCACCATTTTTCCAACTGGGCCATGAATCAAGCTGATCAAGAAAAAATCATTATTGAAATTAAAAATAAAATAAAATCTCAAAAACAAAAAAAAGGTTTTTCAAATTACAGATATATGAAACTCATTAAATACGCGGCTATTGTCCTTTTATCTGCGAGTATGGGATATTATCTTAATCAACCACAATTTGAACTAAAGCCAATTAAAGAGGTGGTCCCTGCCAAGGTCACGCTGGAAACCTCAGAAGGTAAGCAAATATTTATAGAAGAATCTCATGCTGAAGTTATTGATATTGAAGGTAAGTTAATTGCCAAAAGAAAATCTAAAACGATAGTCTATGAAAAAAATTCAGAGTTTAAGGAATTGAAATACAACACCCTCAAAGTTCCTTATGGGAAAAGATTTAATATTGAATTATCCGATGGCTCAATAGTTTATCTAAATTCTGGTACTACTATTAAGTTTCCAGTTCAATTCTTGGAGGGAAAAGACAGAAAGATTGAGATAGAGGGTGAGGCCTTTTTTGATGTGAAACCAAATGAAAATGATGTATTTAAGGTTAAATCAAATGGAGCTGTGGTGACAGTTTATGGAACAAAATTCAATTTTAAAAACTTTCCTGAAGATCCCTTTTCTGAAATTATCCTAACAGAGGGAAGTATTGGTGTAAAACCCTACCCTCATGATAAGGAAATTGTAAGTATCAAGCCGAATTTCAAGGCAAAATTAGATAAATCTGGAAATGATATTGAAGTTACACAAGTTAATACAAAACTCTATACTTCCTGGATTGATGGTAGGGTCGTTTTTAGAAATGAAAATATTGACAATCTAATTATGAAGTTGGAACGCTTGTATAATGTCAGTATCACAAATAACAATCAAAACTTGTCCAGTAATTTCTTTAATGCCACCATTTTTATTGAAAACGAGACCATCGAGGATGTTCTAAATTATTTAAAAGAAGTTTATAATATTAATTATCAAGTAGTTAATAACAAAATAATAATAAAATAATACCATTTTTAAAACCAATTGTATATGAAATAAATAATATTTAATTGACCAAACACTTTATATTAACTAAAACTAAACAAACTTTATGTATCCATTTATTGATGAGATTTTGTTTGAAATCTCTAATAGAAAATCAATTAATAAAAGGTTGAAAATAATGGCAACATTGATTATGTTCACTGTTGTTTTTAATTCTTTTGCGAATAAAAATCTCTATTCTCAAACAGAGATTTCACTAAATCTAAAAAACACTTCGATTATTGGAGTGTTGGACTATATTGAATCAACCACTGATTTGAGGTTTATTTTTGATAGCGACATTTTTAATTTCAAAGAAAAAGTTTCTTTAAACATTAAGAATAAAAATTTAAAACAAACACTTAACGGCTTATTTGACGGAAAAGTAATTTATGAATTAAAAGAAAATTTAGTTTTCTTAAAAGAAATCATTAAAGAAGATGAGACACCTCTTTTATTAGAGGGGGAAGAAGTAGAAGAAGTACAGTCTCCAATAACTGGGATTATTTTAGATGAGGATGGCGTTCCTCTCCCTGGTGTAAATGTTTTTATCAAAGGAACTAATATTGGAACCGCAACTGATTTCGATGGAAATTATTCTATTGCTGCTTCTAAGGGTGATATTTTAATTTTTTCATTTGTTGGATTTTCAAATAGGGAATTTGTGGTAGGAGATCAAAATAATATTGATATTTCCATGGAATCTGATTATGCAAATTTGGATGAAGTTGTCATTACAGGCTACGGATCAACTGCTAAAAAAGATTTAGTTTCATCCATATCACAAATTAAAGGTGAAGATTTAGCGAACCAGCCAGTAGCTAGATTAGATAATATGCTTCAAGGAAGAGCAGCTGGTGTTAACGTAGTAGCTTCTAGCGGTGAGCCTGGAGCTCCAGCAGTCATTAGGGTTAGAGGAATGAGCTCAATAAATGGTAATAATAACCCACTATACGTAATAGATGGATTTATTGCTGGAACAGATTTTAATTTAACGGATTTAAATGTCAATGATATTGAATCCATTGAGATATTGAAAGACGCTAGTTCTCTTGCAATATATGGAACAAGAGGGGCAGCTGGTGTGATAATAGTAAACACAAAAACAGGTAAATCTGGGAAAGAGGGAAAGGTTAATGTTTCTATAAATCATTACACTTCTTTCCAGCAAGTTTATAATTACCCTGAAATGGCAAGTGTTAATGATTGGGCAGATTATTGGAATGAAGCAGCAACACTTATTCCTGGTGTAAGTGGATTTGGAGAAAATGATCTATCACAAGCCACACCAATTGGAGATATTTCTGGTATACCTGAGGTGGATTGGCAGGATTTAATTACCAGGGACGGGAGAATTGATAATACCGATATTAATATTAGCGGAAATACTGGAAAAACAAATTACTTTATTTCATACAATAGATTTTATCAAGAAGGTATAATTGAAGGATCAGGACTTGAGAGAAATTCAATTCGTTTAAATTTTGATACTAAAGTCAATGATAAACTAAGAGCAGGTGTAAGATTGGCCTTAACTGATAGAAGACAAGAAGTTAATAAAGTAAACTTTAACCAAGTTTATTTTAATATTTTACCAATTAGGCAAATTTACGATGCGAGTGGAAATTATACAGCTGTAAACCCTATTTCCGGTACTACTCAGCGCAATCCAGTTTCTGACATTAATCACAGAATAAGACATCGATTTGTTACTAATATTTTAGCTAATGCATATGCTGAGTATGACATTTTGCCTGATCTAACTTTAAGAACTTCCGTGGGAACTAATTTGACATTCAATAAATTTAACCGTTATGTTTCAACAGTGGATCCAATAAGAAATTTGCAAGGAACTGGGGGTAAAGCAGACGTTGACCATTCGAGAAGATCAGGAGTTCTAAATGAAAATACACTAACATATAGCAAAGAAATCGGCGCGCACTCATTTAAAATTCTTGCTGGTTTTACCCTACAAAAAGATACTTTCTCTGATTTAGGAGCAGGAGGACAAGGATATGCCAATGATGTTGTAACATACAATAATCTTGCTCTTGGAGCAATATCAACAACTAATACTATATCTTCAAACTACAATCAAAGAACCTTTGAATCGATCTTGGGAAGAATAAATTACAGTTACAATGATAAATATCTTCTAACACTTGTGGGAAGGAGGGATGGATCTTCAGTATTTGAACAAGGAAACAAATATGCTTTTTTCCCATCTGTTGGGGCAGCATGGAAAATTAGTGAAGAAGATTTTATGCAACAATATGAAAAAATAAGTAGCTTAAAATTGAGAGCTAGTTATGGAATTGTCGGCGAACAAGGAGTATCTCCGTATAATTCATATGCAACATATATTGATAAAAATGTATTTTTTAATGACCAAGCTTCTCCAGCTGTATTCTTAAACTCACTGCCCAGTGTTGGTCTTGAGTGGGAAAAGACTTATCAGACAGACATTGGATTAGAAGTTGGATTTGATAATAATAGATATTCTATTGAGATTGACTATTATAACAAACAAACCAAAGACTTATTACTCAACCGACCTTTACCGGGAACCGCAGGTGAGAGTCGATTAGAAAATGTTGGTGAAGTAGAAAATAAAGGTTTTGAATTCACTTTAAATACTGTAAATATTGAAAAACCAGATTTTTTCTGGAGCTCTAGTATTCAGATATCATCCAATAAAAATAAAGTAGTCAGTTTAGGTGGTTCAGACGATATTTACCCTGAAACATTAGGGTGGAATACAGCTGATGCCAGTGAAGGAGGTGGAACACCATCAAACACTCCGGTCAGCTATCAAGCAGGAGATGGAATTGCTCTTATTCCAGGTCAACCTATGCCAACTTTTATGGGAGCAATATATGAGGGCACATACAAGTCCTCAGAAGAAATAATTGCAGATGGAAGAGAGGGACTTGATTTAATAGGAGGACCAAATTTTGTTGACCAAAATGGTGATGGTGCAATTAATCAATTAGATTTTGTGCCATTGGGTAGTGCACAGCCAGACTTCACCTATGGAATTAGAAACACTCTAAGCTATAAACAATGGACTTTAGATGTTTTCATTCAAGGAACTCAAGGAAATGAAATATTTGATACATCGAGATATTTATATTTCTTTGGCAGAGATAGTGATTCTATGATTCTACCTGAACTTGTAGACAGGTGGACGCCTTCAAACCCTAACTCAGATGTTCCAAGAGCCGGTACTTCAGCTGGAGGATATCCACCATTGAGTAATGTAAATATATCTGATGGTTCATATATTAGACTTAGGAACGTTACTTTAAATTATGATTTAGATTTACCATTTGCTGATTCAGCAAGTATTTATTTGACTGGTAACAACCTATTATTAATTACTGATTTTAAATTTGGAGACCCAGAGGGAAGTGATTCGGGAGATTCAAGTTCAGTACTTCAAGGTATTTCTGATGACCAGTATCCATATGCTTCCTCCGTTTCAGTTGGTTTAAGGTTAAACTTTTAAAAAAATAAAAAATGAAAAATATTACAATACATATATCAAAAATACTAATGGCTTTCTGCCTTTTAATACCATTAGGATGCGAGGATTATTTGGAAGAGGACTTTAGAAGTAGTCTGTCTCCTGCGACATTTTACAACAGTGATAGTGAGGCAATAATTGCCGTAAATGGTGCTTATGCTATGTTTTACCCAAGAGAATGGTTCGGACATAGAGATAGAGTAGCTTGGTGGAATATGGCTGCTGATGAGCACAGTTCAACTAGAAATATTTACAGAGAACCTCATAATATTGCCTGGGGTGAGGGTGTTTATGATGGTGAGGGATATTGGAAACAACTATATGAGGCCGTAAGAAATACTTGTGACGCTATTTCTAATATAGAGGGTAATGAAAATTTATCTGAAACAGTTAGAGATCAAACTTTGGGTCAGCTTTTGGTTATAAGAGCTATGGCTTATTATGATCTAACTGTTGTTTGGGGAGATGTACCATATTTCAGAGAATTATTGTCTCCAGAGGAATTAGGTTCATTAGAGAGAACTTCTCTTAGCACAATTAGAACCGACATGAAAGCAGATCTTCAAAGGGCATATACACTTTTGCCAGACTCTTGGTCAGGAGGAGATTTAGGAAGAATGACCAAATGGGCAGCCATGGCATTAAAGGCAAAATTTCACATGTTTGATCAAGAGTGGTCTGACATGCTAGCTGCTTGTAATGATATCATTAATAATTCCCCACATCGATTGATGGATGATTTTGCAGATGTTTATGGTTGGGATAATACTACTCTTTCAACTCAAGTAAATGATGAACATATCCTTTGGATTGATTTTGCTGGTACGTCCGCTGATGGAATGAATACAAATGTTCAGTTTGAATATAGGCATGGTCACGACTTTCAGCCTAGACTGAGGGATGAACCAAAAGATAAATCAAGAAGGCCTGAACTTGTTGTCGCTTTAAATGCCAATGACCATGACTTTGGCGGATATGGTGGGGCATCTCCACTACCTTTAGTTGCTGATAGATCATCATGGGATGACGGTGACCTCAGGTATGATAAAACTTTTACTCAGGAGTATGGTGGAATACCTTTAAAATTTGTGTATTGTAAAAAATTATGGAGTCTAAGTAAAACCTACTCACCTCGAGGAAATAAATCTGAAAACATGGTGATGATTAGGCTTGCTGATATTTATTTGATGGCTGCTGAGGCTGAAAACGAACTTAATGGTCCAACAAACGCCTATCAATATGTTAATACAGTTCGTGAAAGAGCTTTTGAGCCTGACCAACCTTGGAGTGGAATGACTCAGCAAGAGTTTAGAGTGGAAATGTATGAGGAGAGAATGCACGAACTTTGGGGTGAACAACATAGAAGACCTGATTTAATTCGTTGGGGTATTTATGTTGAGCATATAAGAAATACTGTTTTTCAAAAACATAATGCTCAAGCTGCTACAAATGTTCAAGAAAAGCATACAAAAGCACCTATTCCTTTAAGTGAAATTTTACTGAATCCTAATTTATTGAATACAGATCCAACCAATAATGGATATAGGTAGAATTTATATTATTAAAAAGCCAGTGTAGAAATGCACTGGTTTTTTTATGTAAAATTATATTAAAATTTAAAATAATGTAATGATCATATATTTGCGTTATATTGCTTTATTATTACTTCTATTTTCTTGTTCATCAAACATTTCAGTAAAACACCTTCCAAACGTTTTATTTATTGCTATTGATGATTTAAATGATTGGGTTGGCTACTTGGGGGGACATCCTCAAGCAAGAACCCCCAACATCGATAAGTTAATTTATAAAGGTATTGGATTTAGTAAAGCATATACCGTATCACCACTCTGTAACCCTTCTAGAGTTGCTTTATTAACAGGCCTTTACCCATCTACCACTGGAGTTTATGGTAACAGGAATAATTTTAGGAGAACTTTTCCAGAGGGGGTAACGTTATTGCAATACTTCAGAAAAAATGGATACTTATGCAAAGGAGGAGGTAAAATTTTTCATCAGAATAATAAACCAGGAGATAAGATTTCATGGAATGATTATTTTATATCCAAAAATATCTCAAAGGAGGTGGGTAAGGATAAAAGTTTACCAATGGTTGGTACTGGAAAGGGATGGTTTAATTGGGGGCCCATAAGTGCTGATGACGGGGAGATGCAAGATGTTATGACTACGAATTGGGCGATATCAGAACTAAAAAAAAATCATGCCCAACCACTTTTCCTGGCTTGTGGATTTTTTAGACCACATTTGCCCTGGTATGTCCCTCAGAAATATTTTGACCGCTACCCATTGGAAGAAATTATTCTTCCCAAAACCATAACAAATGACCGGGATGACCTTCCCGAATTTGGAAAAAGATTTGCTCGGGAGCGATATTCTGCTTCTTGGGGATCGGATCTTAATGAGGGAATTCAAGATCATGATCTTGTATTGGAATACGATCAATGGCAGAGGGGAGTACAATCCTATCTGGCCTCCATAAGTTTTGTGGATGATTATGTAGGTAAAATCCTGGATGCACTGGAGCGAAGTAAATATGCTGAAAATACAATTGTAGTCCTTTGGGGAGACCACGGTTGGCATCTTGGAGAAAAACAACACTGGCGCAAACAAGCTCTTTGGGAAGATACTACCCATGTCCCATTTATTGTTTCTTTCCCCGCTAAGATTTCACAAAATAAAATTTGCGATGTGCCAGTAAGTCTTATCGATATTTTCCCCACTTTGATTGACCTTAGTGGTCTTCCAGAAAAAGATGATTTGGATGGGAAAAGTTTAGTGCCTCTATTGAAAAACCCGACCATGGACTGGGATAGGCCCGTACTCACTACCTATGGAAAAGGGAATCATGCTATAAGGTCAGGAATGTGGCGTTACATTCAATATCAAGATGGAGGGAGTGAATTGTATGACCACCAAAATGACCCCCACGAATGGTTCAATTTATCAGACAAAGAAGGTTATAAGGATGTAGTTGCTGAGCTCAAAACTCACCTGCCAAAACAGGAAAAGTGATCCGAACGTATCGTGTTTATTTTTTATTTTTTAAAATATCCTCAACTTCTGCCCAAGGAAGCACCTTTAATTGATTGGCCCATTCATTATACATTGCGATCATTTCGTTGGCTTTATCGGGCAGTTGTGAAATTAGATTATTTTGCTCTGTTCTATCGGTAGTCAAATTGTATAACTCCCAATTATTTGGGTTTCCTTTTTCCCAATCTTGAACCAACTTGTAATTTCCTAAACGAACTGCCTTGTTGCCCTCATGTTCCCAAAATATGGGTTCGTCGTGAATTTCCTCTGTAGAACCAGAGAATATAGGGAGTAGGCTTTTACCTGAAATCGGCTTGATTTTGTTACCATTATAATCTCTAGGGTGTTGAGTTTTTGCCAATTCTTGACAGGTAGCCATGATATCGGGCAAAAATCCATATTGGTTAATGGTTTGACCCTTAATGTTCTCTGATATTCCCATAGGCCAATGCACGATGAATGGGGTACTAATTCCACCCTCATGAACCCAGTGCTTGTAGGATCTGTAGGGGGTGTTTGAAGCATATGCCCAGGCCTTACCGTAACTTAATCTATACCCCTCTTTGGTTTCTAATTGTTCTTTTGGACCTGTGCCAAGCATATCAAATTCTGCACAGGCACCATTATCATTCAAAAACATGATAATGGTATTTTCAAAAATATTTTTTTTCTTAAGATCATCAACCAATCTACCAATATTCTGGTCCATTCGGTCAATCATAGCAGCATAGATAGCCATTCTAAGATCCATTTCCTCACGTTTTTCCTCAGTTAGGGAATCCCAAGAAACGATATTATCATAGCTTAATTCCCATGAGGAGTCGATCAATTCCATCTCTTTCATTCGACTGTATCGCTCCTCACGAAGTCTTTCCCAACCATTGATGTAGTTACCTCGATATTTATCTATGTCCGATTTAGGTGCTTGTAGTGGCCAATGGGGAGCATTGTAAGATAAATATAGAAAAAAAGGTTTTTCCGTATTTTCTTTTTTTGTTTCTGCTATGAACTCAATGGCTTTATCTGTGAATACATCTGTGGTATAAAAGTTTTCATCTTTGATATCTATTTTTTCATTCCCTTCAAAGATGAATCTTGGTGCCTCAGGTTTAAAATAGTTTCCTGCACCCGATATGAAACCATAGAATTTGTCAAAACCCCTTTGAAGAGGCCATTGATTTTTATCAAAAAAGCTCAAATGCCATTTTCCGCTCATCAGAGTAGCATAGCCTGCCTGTCTTAAAACCTCAGAAATCGTTACAACATTGGAATTGAGTTTTCCTTGGTATTCTGGTACACCATAGTTATGACCATTCACATCACTTGGAGGATTTGTCATGTGACCTATTCCAGTTTCATGGGGGTAATTCCCTGTCAACAGCGATGCCCTTGTGGGGCAGCATCTGGCGGCATTATAAAATTGAGTGAACTTCATTCCATTTTTTGCTAGAGAGGTTAGGTTAGGGGTATTGATTTCCCCGCCGTAGGGAGCTAAATCAGAATATCCCATATCATCCGCCAATATGATTATAATATTTGGTCGATCACTCTCTTGATCTTCAACTTTATTTGGTTCACATTGAACGAGGGAAATAGAAATAATCAAAACTAACTTTGCTAAGAGGCTTTTTTTTCTATTCATAATTTTAGAAATGATAGTTAACTAAATTTTTGATTTTAATTTTTGAATGTAAGAAAACCACTCTCCCTTTCCAGTTCTATCTTGTCTATAGATGGCTTTCATTTCGGACTCAATGCCTAAATCCCCCTGTTGATCCATCCAAGAATGAAGTCGAGCCTCTAAACTTTTTTTGATTTCAAGATAATCAGCTTGATCGGCAAGATTGTTTTTTTCGTAGGGATCATTTTCCAAATCATATAATTCTTCAAAAGGTCTTTTTTTATAATGTTTTACCCAATTCAATTGTTCTTCATTCACAGCATTTTTAAGCCATGATTGATAGAGTAAAGAAATAGGATTTTGTTTATCCTCGGCGGTAAGGATATTGTAAAATAGATTATTGTGACTCAAGTTTTGAATGTACTTATACTTTTTGGAGCGAACAGATCGAATGGGATAAGATTCAGACCCATTTATTACTCCTCTAGTAGTATGTATCCCATAAGTATAATCTCTATGTTTTTCGGTTTCCCCTTTAATGACATTAAAAAAACTTTTTCCATCAAAATTTTTATTTCCATAGGCATCTGCCATACCGACATCAAATTCTAATGGATTTTGACCCACAGCATCCAGTAGCGTGGGTATGATGTCAACATATTGCATGGTGGCCTTACTTCTTGTATTTGGCTTAATTCTGCCAGGCCATTTGGCAATAAAAGCAGTTTTCAACCCTAAGTCATAGCAGGTCCATTTACCGTAAGGAAATGCATAGCCTTGTTCACTGGTAAATATTGAAATGGTATTATCTGTTTTTTCAACTTTGTTAATAATGTCAAGCGTTTTGCCAAGTAGACTGTCCATGTAGGTAATTTCACTGTAATATGAACTGAGATGAGAACGAGTCATGGGAGAGTCTACCATGTATTCAGGAATGGTCAAATCCTCTTCTTTATATTTATTGGATCCCCTATTCCATGGGGAATGGGGCTGATTTTGAGCTATTACCAAAAAGAAAGGCTTATCGCTAGATACTATGGGTTCAATCTTACCTAAATCAATGTCATCTCCGTCAATGCCTGTGTCGTGTTGTACTCCTCCTAAATATTTTATGGGAAAAGAATCGGCAGGACCATAATGCTGCTTTCCTATCAAAGCGACTTGATATCCAAGGTCTCTAAAGTAATGGGCAAAACTTTTTACACCCTCGTAAACTATAGAGTGATTAGGATAAGCACCACTTCTCACAGGATACAATCCTGTCATGAGTTGTTGACGAGTAGGGGCACACATTGCAGTTGAAGTGAACATATTGTCGAAACTCATCCCCTCATTAGCCATTTTTTGGATATTGGGCGTTTTTACTACTTTACTTCCATATGGCTCACAGTCGTTCCAATTCATGTCATCGCCGATAAATATTACTATATTAGGTAATATATTTTTGTTTGTTTTTATATTATTATTTTTTGATTTGCAGGACATCAATAAAATCACAAACGAAAGCAGAATTATAAATCTCATTTTAATATAATTGTTAGTGGTAGTCTAACAAAATACGAATTAAAGCCTTAATACCCTACGAAAACTATTTTATAACAAATGAATGCTATAATGAGAAAATTAAGTTGTGTTTTTTTTCTATTCCTTTGTTTTTTTAGCCTGTTGGCACAAAAGAATTCTGACAATTCAAATAGTCCAAATATTATATTGTTTATGGTAGATGATTTGAAACCCAATTTGGGAATCTTTAATGATTCTTATTCTAAAAGTCCCAATATCGATCAATTGGGAAAGCTGGGAATGCGGTTTAATTACGCATATGCCAATCAAGCCGTTTGTATAGCATCACGTTACAATTTTATGCTTGGCAAAAGATCTACTTCCACTGGTTTATATCAATTTGGGGTCAATTTTAGAGAAGTCTATCCTGAAATGGAGACATTACCTCAATTGTTTAAAAACAATGGATATCATGCGGAATCTATCGGAAAGGTTTATCATGTGGGACATGGAAATACCAATGATGAAGATTCATGGAGTATTCCTCATCATAGTGAAAAGGTAATAGAGTATATCGTCCCTGAAAGCAACAATGAAAAACTAACCAGAGAGGAGGCCTTATTTGAAAATTATAATTTATATGCAAAGGATAAAATAGACATTAAAAAGCTACCACGAGGTGCAGCATGGGAGGCTCCAGATGTGTCGGACGAGGCCTATGCAGATGGTCGAATAGCAAGACATGCTATCGAAAGGTTAAGAGCATTAAGTAAAGATAAAAATCAACCTTTCTTTTTGGCTATTGGATTCATCAGACCCCACCTTCCTTTTAGTGTTCCCAAAAAATATTGGGATTTATACGACAAGAATCAGCTTCCTTTACCAGAGTATGAAATATCCCCTTTGGATGCCCCCTCATTTGCAGTGAAGAGGGGAGGTGAGATTAATAATTTTAAACCTATTGATCCTTCTAGTGAATTGCCCTATGAGGAAGAACTCAAAAGAAATTTGATTC
>CACLQG010000009.1 GCA_902609035.1 uncultured Bacteroidota bacterium | reverse complement strand
AAATTTGAAGTTATCTTCCAGTCATATCCTCAGGCTTAACCCATTGGTTAAATTCCTCGGCTGTGAGGTAACCCAAATTAAGTGCAGCTTTTTTTAGAGTGATACCGTCTTTGTATGCCTTATTGGCAATTTCAGCTGCTTTGTAGTAGCCAATTTTGGTATTTAGTGCCGTCACAAGCATTAGAGAGTTATTGACAAGCTCTTGAATACGTTTGTGATTTGGTTCAATTCCCTCCACACAATTGCTGCTAAAACTAACGCAGGCATCTCCAATAAGCTGGGCAGATTGAAGAATATTCACTCCCATAACAGGTTTAAAAACATTTAATTCATAGTTTCCTTGAAGTCCTCCAACTCCAATGGCAACGTCATTCCCCATTACTTGCGCACAAACCATTGTCATGGCCTCGCACTGCGTAGGGTTTACTTTACCAGGCATTATAGAACTCCCAGGTTCGTTTGCGGGGATAGAGATTTCTCCAATACCAGATCGTGGTCCAGAAGCCAAAAGACGAATATCATTGGCTATTTTATTAAGAGATACTGCAATTTGCTTTAAGGCTCCATGAGTTTCTACAATAGCATCGTGGGCTGCTAGAGCTTCAAATTTATTTTCAGCTGTAATAAAAGGTAAACCCGTAAATTGGGCAATGTATTTGGCAACATTTTCAGCATAACCTTCGGGAGTATTTAAACCAGTTCCTACTGCAGTTCCTCCTAATGCCAGTTCGGATAGATGGCTTAATGTGTTATTGAGGGCTCTAACACCATGATCCAATTGAGAGACATATCCAGAAAATTCTTGTCCCAAGGTGAGAGGTGTGGCATCCATTAAATGAGTTCGTCCAATTTTGACTACTGATTGAAAGCTTTCAGATTTCTCTGACAGGGCTTTTTTGAGCTTTTCTAACCCCGGTAAAGTATTTTCTACGATTTTTTTATAGGCTGCAATATGCATTCCAGTTGGAAAAGTATCATTTGAGGATTGTGATTTATTAACATCGTCATTGGGACCCAAAGTTTTTTGGCCTTCTCCCAATTTATTTCCCTCCAATACATGTGCTCGGTTAGCGATCACTTCATTAACATTCATATTGCTTTGTGTACCTGAACCTGTTTGCCAAATAACTAATGGAAATTGGTCATCCAGTCTCCCTTCAAGGATTTCGTCACAAACTTTAGCAATTAGATCTCTTTTTGTGGGATTTAAAATTCCAGCATCGCAATTAGTGTATGCAGCAGCTTTTTTTAGATAGGCAAAACCACGAATGATCTCGATTGGCATAGAAGCGGGACTACCAATTTTAAAGTTGGATCTTGAGCGTTCTGTTTGGGCTCCCCAATAGGCATCCAAGGGAACTTTCACCTCTCCAAGTGTATCTTTTTCAATACGGTAATTCATTACTAATGATTTTTTATTGCAAAAATAAGACTTTTGGATTAGGCTATTAAAATAAATTTATTTGAGGCTCATAGGAAAAAGAAAAAGCTGTAATTTTAAGTATTATTTTAATTATGTTTGATTTTGACCAGTACTTAGGGTTTCTCGCTTTTTTATCTATTCTTACAATCGGCTTTTGGTTGATGATCTTTCTTTTGACCTTTGTTATTCCTTATTGGTTATTTGGATCATTAATACAGTTTTTAAAAGACAGACGTGAGAAGCGTAAATCTTAAATTTTTACATACCAAAACTTCCTTCATTTGCGCCACTTCTAATTTGATTTCCCTTTTTTTGTTGATTTGTCTTTTGATTTATTCTGTAGGTGACAGATAAATTAAAAGATGGTAAACTTCTTCTAAATAAAACGTTGTTTCTAAAAGTTGGTGTAAAAGTTTCCGACCTATACATGGCAGAGTTAAACAAATCTCTCACTCTAAAAGATAGTGTTCCATTCTTTTTGAAAATATCTTTATTCAATGAGGTGCTGCAAAAAATCATTCCTTTTGTTTTGGATTGAGCAGTTTCTCTAGGTCCTCTATAAAAAAGTTGGATTTGCCAGTCTATCTTTTTAAATATGGACATCTTTCCATTTATTCTTGAAAACCAACTTAAGTTTCTTCTGCCTAAGTTTACTCCTTCGTGAAATCCAATCGTTTCAGAATTAAAAAGGTTAAAATTTCCAAATACCCTTGATTTCTTTGAGGGGTTGTAACTCAGTGTGAATTCTAACCCTGTTCGGTTATTTTCAGCTAAATTGATTGGGTTTCTAACAATTACTGGAACTTCGAAAACACTATTTATTTCATCAACATTTTCATTGATGACTACTTTTTCTCCTTTATCTTCTGCAATAAAAGTGAATACATCTGTAGTCTTTTGAAAATATATGGAGCTATTAAATGTAACCTTATCCCACCTTTTTAAATAACCAATATCTATAGTATTAGAATAACTGGGATCTAAATCAGCATTTCCTTGAAAAAAAGTTGCAACACTCGCCCTTGATGGAAAGGGGTTTAGGAACCTCCCTCTGGGTCTAGAAATTCTTCTACTATATCCTAAAATTAAACTTTCGTTATTACTAAACTCATAAGACAGATTCAATGTAGGAAAAAATTTAGTGTAATTTTTTTCATTGTAATCATTGGTGGTTCTTTGATTTATAACAATTTTTGTGTCTTCCATTCTTAAACCTAATAAAAATGAAAAATTATTATTTTTTTTCCCAAATTGGGAGTAAAGTGCGCTCACATATTCCTTATAAAATAAAACATTGGATAAATCTGTGTTTTTAAAAAAATCTCCCTCTTTTATTTGGAATACCTGGTAATCATTTTCCTGATCAGAATAATTCCCCCTGAATCCAAATTCAAATTGTGTATCTTCATTTAATGGAAGTACATAGTCTGCTTGAACGAGTATTCTTTTTTCTTCTTCTAGCTGATTTACCTTCTCATCCCTCCCTTCTAAACTATTTTTAATAGATGCATTTTCGTCCTCAGAGTTTTCTTCATATTGAAAGACTGCGGTAAATTCCTGTCCATCTTCATCAATTTCTGAATCAAAATTGAGACTAATTTGACGGGCGTTGTCCTTATCAATTTCGAATTCTATCAACTCAGACTGATCTATGATTATCCGATTAGTGCTAAGTGTATTTAATATGTTTTTGCTGTAATCGTCTCCATTTGTTTTACGGATAAAACTACTAAGAATTAAAGAGGTTTTTTCTTTAAAGAAGTATTCTACTCCTAAGCTGGAAAAGAAACTATAATTCTCTCGTTCAGGTTTACGGATTTCATCTAAAAATGTACTTGGGTCGTATCCGTTAAAGTATTCATTTTGGTTATATATCTTCCCTATAGAAAGAATCTTGTTTACTGAGGTGTTGGTAAATATATTGAATTTATTTTTTCTCAAGTTAATATTTGCAGACATACCATAACTTGATGGTATGACATCGGAATGAGTTTGTCCTCCATTGGCAACAAAGTTTCCATTGAAACCCAAAAGTTCCTGTTTTTTTAGGATTATATTCAGTATACCAGCGGTGCCTTCAGCCCCGTATCTCGCAGATGGGGAGGTCACGACTTCCACTTTTTCTATGGACTCAGCAGGAAGTTGTTGTAATCCTTGAGGTCCAGAAATTCCTACCAGCCCGGAAGGTTTACCGTTAATTAGTATTCTTACATTATCATTTCCTCGGAGGGCTACATTCCCATCCAAATCAACAGTTACTGAAGGTACATTATCCAATACATCTGCAACACTACCCCCTCGAACGGTGAGGTCTTTACCTACATTGTAGATGCGTTTATCAAGTCGAATTTCAACTTCCGTTTTTTCGGCCATCACCTCAACTCCTTCCAGTGACGTGCTTGAAATATATAAATTTACTTTTCCCCAATCCTTATTTGATCGAATAACAACCCCTTTTTTTTCAAAGTTTTCAAATCCAATATAATCTATGGTGATGTCATATATCCCTGGAAAAACTTCGATATTGAATTTTCCATCTGATCCTGTAATTCCCCCTTGTAAACGGTCTGGTTTTTGGGGGTTACGAATACTTACAGTTGCGTATTCGAGCGGTTGTTGTGTCTCTTGATCGATGACGATTCCCGAAAATTTAAATTTTGGAATATTTCCATCAGGACGTTGACCATAGGCTAAAAATGAAAAAAGAGTTAGGGCGAAGTGGAAAGTTTTTCTCATAGTATGTTACTCTTTAAGAACAACAATTAATCAAAAAGTTTAACTTATTTTAAAAAATCAATTAGATTTTCTAGTGGTCTGGCCAAAACACCTTTATCTGATCTTATTATAATGGGTCTTTCGATCAAATGGGGGTGTTTGACAAGTAATTCTAAAATCTGATTCTCTGTTAAGTACTGAGAGGCATATTCTTTTTTCCAAAGGGTTTCGTTTTTTCGAACAATATCGGAGGGATTAAGTTTTATTTTTTTTAAAACATCACCTAGGGTCTTTTTATCAAAAAGATCTTCTAAATATTTTACCGTCTGATATTCCGTAGCCTTTTCCTCTAAATATTGAAGAGCCTCTCGAGATTTACGGCATCTTGGATTGTGGTAAATAGTAAATTCCATATAACAAAAAACCCATCCTTTTAAGATGGGTTATACCATTAAATCTGATTATTTTATTTTATCGACTACCGCCTTGAAAGCATCAGGATTATTCATCGCTAAATCGGCTAAAACTTTTCTGTTAAGTTTTATGCTATTGGATTTAACTTTTCCCATAAATTGGCTGTAAGTCATACCATGCTCTCTTGCACCTGCATTGATTCTTATAATCCAAAGGGATCTAAAATTTCGTTTTTTGGCCTTTCTATCACGATAGGCGTAAAGCATTGCCTTTTCAACTGCATCTTTGGCAACGGTCCAAACGTTTTTTCTTCTACCAAAATAACCCTTAGCTAGTTTAATGATTTTTTTTCTTCGGGCTCTTGAAGCTACTGAATTTACTGATCTTGGCATTTTAATTAAGTTTATTTGATAGAGGTGGTTTTTCAACACTTTTTAGCCACATATCAGGGTGATACATATTTTACCAGAGATTGAGTTATTTCAATCTTAATTGTTCTTTTATGTTATTTCTGTCACTATCATGAACCAAAGTAGAATGTGTTAACTTTAGTTTACGCTTCTTAGATTTTTTGGTCAGGATATGACTTTTAAAAGCGTGTTTTCTCTTTATTTTACCACTACCAGTAAGCTTAAAACGCTTTTTGGCACTAGATTTTGTTTTCATTTTTGGCATATCATCAATTGTTATTTTTACTTTTTTTTGGGAGAGATGAACATGGTCATTCTCTTTCCTTCTAATCTTGGCATCTGTTCTACCTTTCCAATTTGTTCGAGATCTTGTGCTAACCTTAAAAGTAATATCTGCCCTTGTTCTTTAAATACGATTGATCTTCCTTTAAAAAATACAAAAGCCTTGAGCTTTGCACCATCATTTAAGAACTTTTCAGCATGTTTCTTCTTAAACTCATAATCATGTTCGTCGGTTTGTGGACCGAACCTGATTTCTTTAATAACAACCTTGGTCGCTTTCGACTTTAGTGCCTTTTCACGTTTCTTCTGCTCATATAGAAATTTCTTGTAATCCAAAATCTTGCATACAGGTGGTGATGCCTTTGGGGAGATTTCTACCAAATCTAATTCTAGTTTTTCAGCTAGTGCAATAGCTTTTGTAAGACCGTAAACCCCTACCTCAACGTTGTCTCCTACCAAACGAATTTCCGTGGCAGTAATTTTTTCATTGATTTTATGAGGATTTTCTTTTATTATCCTCACAGGTTTATTAGACCTTCTCCTTCGTATTGCTATGACTCGTTATTTTAAATTAATTATCAAATTTAGATATACTTTTTGATATCTCTTCCTTTATGATTTCGATGAAATGTTCTCCTGTCATCGCTCCCATATCACCTTCACGGTGTTTTCTTACAGAGATATTATCTGACTCTGCTTCTTTTTCTCCTAAAATCAACATGTAAGGAACCTTACTTAACTCAGATTCTCGGATCTTTTTTCCGATTGTCTCATTTCTGTTGTCCAGGGAGGCGCGAATTTCGTTATTTTCAAGGAAATTTAAAACTTTTTGAGCGTATTTTTCGTGTTTTTCACTCACACTCAATAAGTTCACCTGAGTAGGGGCAAGCCAAAGTGGGAAATTACCTCCCGTATGTTCCAATAAAATAGCAACAAATCGCTCTAAACTTCCAAAGGGAGCGCGATGGATCATGATAGGTCGGTGTAGTTCATTATCACTGCCTTTGTAAGTGAGATCAAACTTTTCAGGAAGATTATAATCAACTTGAATGGTACCCAATTGCCACTTTCTTCCTAGTGCGTCTTTGACGATAAAATCCAGCTTAGGACCATAGAAGGCAGCTTCTCCCTCTTCAATTACAAAATCTAATTCTTTATCCTGAGCAGCAAAAATAATCGCATGTTCTGCTTTTTCCCAATTTTTTTCATCTCCAATATATTTTTCATGTTTTTTAGGATCTCTTATGGATACTTGTGTTTGAAAATTATCAAAGCCAAGAGAACCAAATACATACAACACTAGATCAATGACATCTTTAAACTCTTGATCTAATTGGTCGGGAGTGCAAAAAATATGTGCATCGTCCTGAGTGAATCCTCTAACTCTGGTCAATCCATGAAGTTCACCACTTTGTTCATAACGATATACAGTTCCAAATTCAGAATATCTTTTGGGTAATTCCTTATAACTCCAGGGTCGGGCGTTGTATATTTCGCAGTGGTGAGGACAGTTCATAGGCTTGAGAAGAAAAGTTTCTTCTCCAGCGGGGGATTCTATGGGTTGAAAGCTGTCCTCTCCGTATTTCTCGTAGTGACCTGAGGTCATATAGAGCTCTTTGTTACCAATGTGTGGGGAAATGACTTGCTCATACCCCGCCTTTTTCTGAGCGGTTTTGAGAAAATCTTCCAATCTTTCCCTCAAGGCAGCTCCTTTGGGTAACCATAGGGGTAAACCCTGTCCTACTTTTTGTGAAAAAGTAAATAATTCCAGCTCTTTTCCCAGCTTTCTGTGGTCACGTTTTTTAGCTTCCTCCAAAAGATTTAAATATTCGATAAGTTCTTTTTGTTTTGGAAATGAAATTCCATAAACCCGAGTAAGTTGTTTGTTTTTTTCATCCCCTCGCCAGTAGGCCCCCGCTATATTCAAAAGCTTTACGGCTTTTATAAATCCAGTGTGGGGTATATGTCCTCCTCTACAGAGGTCTGTAAAATCGCCATGATCACAAAAGGTAATTGTTCCATCTTCCAGATTTTCAATGAGTTCAATTTTGTAGGGATTTTCCTCTTTTTGATAAAAATCCAGTGCCTCTTTTTTGGAAGCAGATCGCATTTTAAATTCAAACTTTTTACTAGCAAATTCCAAAAACTTTTTCTCAATATCCTTGAGTTCTTTTTCCGTGATATAGTGATCTCCAAAATCTACATCGTAGTAAAATCCATTTTCAATCGCTGGACCAATTGTGAGTTTAGCCTCAGGATAGAGGGCTAATATGGCTTGAGCCAATACATGTGCGGAAGAATGCCAAAAAGCAGTTTTTCCTTCTTCATTTTTCCAGGTAAATAATTCGATTTGTCCATCTTCGGTCAATGGTGAAAAGGTTTCAACAACTTGATTATTGAACTTTGCGGAAAGGACATTACGCGCCAATCCTTCACTTATATTTTTTGCAACATCTAGAACAGTAGTCCCAACCTTAAAGCTTCTTATTGAGGCATCAGGAAATCTTATTTGAATCATAGGATATAAATCAAAACAAATATAGTCTACTCCTCTGAGTGTTACAATTTTTAAAAGCGCTTAGTTTTTTTATCCCCTAGGAGACCGTTGAGTAATGTTTTGATGGCCCAAAAACCGTAAATAATTGCTATAATACAAAAACCAATTCCCAAAACAAGAACAGGCCAATAAAAAGAGTGTTCTTGATTTTTAAAGGCTTGGTAAACGATCACTGGAGCAATAAAACATAGAACGATAAAAGTTCCCATTTTCATTAATCCTTTTTTTAGCTTTTTCGAGTTCATGCGTAATTTTTGATGGCTGCCCTTATACTTTTATACTCCTCCAATAATTTAGCGGCTGTTCGCTTATCAATGTCCAATTCTTCCATAAGAATTCTAACCGCTCTATCAACTAACTTTACATTAGTCATTTGGACATCGATCATCTTATTCCCTTTAATTCTTCCCAATTGAATCATACTCGAGGTTGTGATCATATTGAGAATTAGTTTTTGTGCGGTACCAGCCTTCATTCGTGAACTGCCTGTTACGAATTCAGGGCCTACGACCACCTCTATGGGAAAGTCGGAGAACTGAATAAGCGGACTATTGAGGTTGCAAGTAATACAACCTGTTATAATACCATTTTTTTGGCATTTTTCAAGTGCGCCTAATGCATAGGGGGTGGTTCCTGAAGCTGCGATTCCTATTACAAAATCATTTTGATCTATTTGGTTTTCTTGTAAATCATTCCACCCTTGGAGGTAATCGTCCTCTGCATTTTCGATGGATTGATGAAGAGCGTCTAACCCACCTGCAATAAGACCTTTGACCATTTCAGGGTCAGTACCAAAAGTGGGAGGACATTCTGATGCATCCAATACACCCAACCTTCCACTGGTTCCTGCACCAATATAAAATAGTCGTCCACCTTTTTTAAGTTGTGGTACTAGTTTATTCACTAGGATTTCGATTTTACCTAAAACAAGACCTACTGCTGAAACTGCAATTTGATCCTGTTGATGAATACCTGTTAGTAGTTCCTTTACCGATTTTGTTTCTAGAGCATCGTAATGGGAATCCTTCTCTGTTATTTTTTCAAATCTCATTAGTAAGAATTTTATTGTTCAAATTCCATTGTTCACCAATTGCGATGTAAATAAATTATTAATTTAAAACTATTTAAACATTAATAAACTAAACATAAAGCTTTGGCTAATAAAAAATATAGAGGTATAATCTAATAGATTAGTTGGATTAAATAATCTGGAGAGCATTTCAGAAATTTTTATAAAGAATCCATAAATCTAATAGTTATCCAAAAAATTAAAAACTACGCAAGTTTAGAATCTAAATTTTCTTTCAAGACATCCAGAAACTCCTGTGTAGTCAAATAGAGGGATTCATTTAATTTGTCTTTATGGATCAATAAAGCTAAATCTTTAGTCATTTTACCACCTTCGATCGTTTCAATACAAATAGCCTCTAAGGTTTGGCAAAAATCAATTAGTGATTGATTTTTATCTAACTTTCCTCTGTGCGCCAACCCTCTTGTCCACGCAAAAATAGATGCCATTGGATTGGTAGACGTTGCTTTACCTAGTTGGTGTTGTCTAAAGTGACGTGTGACGGTACCATGAGCTGCCTCAGCTTCCATAATTTCTCCGTCAGGAGTTACGAGGGTAGAGGTCATCAGTCCTAAAGAACCAAATCCTTGGGCGACAGTATCCGACTGAACATCTCCGTCATAATTTTTACAGGCCCAAACAAAACCACCATTCCATTTCATGGCCGCAGCGACCATATCATCAATTAATCGATGTTCATAAGTGAGCCCTACCGCTTTAAACTTATCTACGAATTCATTGTCAAAGACTTCTTGAAAAATATCTTTAAAACGACCATCATAAGCTTTCATGATGGTGTTTTTTGTTGAAAAATATAGTGGCCAACCTTTGTCAAGTGCCCTATTCATACAAGATCGAGCAAAGCCATAAATGGAAGATTCGATATTGTACATACTCATAGCTACTCCATTTTCTTGGAAGTTGTACACTTCCCAAGAGGTGGGTTCACTTCCGTCCTCAGGGGTAAAAGTCATTGTTAATTTTCCTTTACCTTTGATGATGGCATCGGTAGCTTTATACTGATCACCAAAAGCGTGCCTTCCAATACAAATCGGTTTGGTCCAACCTTGAACATATCGAGGAACATTTTTTAAAATGATTGGCTCTCTAAAAACAGTTCCGCCCACAATATTTCTTATGGTTCCATTGGGGGAACGGTACATTTTTTTTAAATTAAATTCGATCATTCGATCCTCATCGGGAGTAATAGTTGCGCATTTAATCCCAACTTTGTGTTTTTTTATTGCCTCTGCAGCATCAATGGTAATTTGATCTTCTGTAGCATCCCTAGATTCCATTCCAAGGTCGTAATAGATAAGTTCCAGATCCAAATAGGGAAGAATTAATTGATCCTTGATAAATTTCCAAATGATTCTGGTCATTTCGTCCCCGTCGATTTCCACAACAGGATTCTCGACAACAATTTTTGACATTTAAATTTTATTAAAGGTTAAGCAAATATAATGAAGGAGGCGCTTACTTTAACAAGCAGAGTCACAATTTATGGCACAAAAAAGCCGCTTAAAAACGATTAATCTGTTTATTGTTCTTTTATTCGGGCTTTCTTACCTTTTAAATTTTTGAAGTAATAAATTCTCGAGCGTCTTACTTTACCTTTTTTATTGATTTCAATTTTTTGAATCGTCGGTAAGTTAAGTGGGAAAATTCTTTCTACCCCAATTGTACCAGACATTTTTCTTATCGTAAACGATTTAGAGAGGCCTTCACCTTTAACTTGGATAACTACTCCTCGAAAAAACTGAGTTCTTACTTTGTCACCCTCACGAATTTCGTAATAAACAGTTATTGTATCTCCAGCTGAAAATTTAGGGAAACTTTTTTTTTGAATGAATTCATCTTGGATATAGTTGATGAGTGCCTCCATTTCTTTGCTGATAATAGACTTTATTAAAATCTCAATTTAACTAATAAAACGCAAATCTAAGATTATTTTTTATTTAAACAATAATTAGTAAAGTTTAAAAGATAAAAAATCACCCATGATCGTCAATCATATCTGGTCTTACGTTTTTTGTTTTTTCTATGGCTTTTTTTTCTCTCCATTTTTCTACTTCTGGGGTGTTTCCTGAGGTGAGAATTGGAGGGACTTCCCAACCTTTGTAATTAGCAGGACGCGTATAAATGGGCGGAGCCAACAAACCATCTTGAAAGCTGTCTGAAAGTGCAGAGGATTCATCTCCCAAGACTCCTGGTATTAGTCGGATGATACTGTCACACAGAATTGCAGCTGCTAGTTCCCCACCAGAGAGGACAAAATCACCAATCGAAATTTCACGGGTTACCAGATGATCCCTTACACGTTGGTCTACTCCTTTATAATGCCCACAAAGTATAATCATATTTTTTTTGGTAGATAAGGTATTGGATACAAATTGGTTGAGCTCCTCACCATCTGGGGTAAGATAAATAATTTCGTCATAAGTTCGTTCTCTCTTGAGTTTTTTGATGCAAAGGTCAATTGGTTCAATCATCATCACCATTCCAGCTCCCCCTCCAAAGGGGTAATCGTCCACTTGCTTTTGATTGTTTTGTGCATATTCCCTTGGGTTATGAAAATTGACGATTACTTTTTTTGCTTTTATGGCGCGATTAAGAATAGAGGCCTCAAATGGACTGTTAAGTAATTCTGGGAAAAGAGTAATAATATCTATATGCATATACTACAAAGATTTTATAAATAAAAAAACTACCAAAACTTTTGGGGACTTTTTATGGGAAGAATTATCTTTTAATTAAGAAACCAATTTAATGATTTAGCCTCAGTAATTTAATTAATCAAAATAATGATTTTACTGATTCTAGAGATACTTAACTATGATTAGCTTAATTCTCTAAAGTGACATGAATTCTGCTAACTAAATGATTTAAAAATATTCAAGAGGATTCAGTTTAAAACCTATCTAAGTTTTTCAATCTTTTTCAAATTAAAACAAATCCAATCATCTATAATGCATTTTTTGATTTATAAAATAATATTTTTTCAAATCCTTTGATAAAATATCCATACAAACGATGGTCGATATTTTTTTGGGATTTTTTTTCGGTGAATTTTTTGATCAAACTTAGTTTTTGAATTAATTACTAAAATACATTTAGTTATTTAAAGTAATTTCTTAAACTTAAATAATTTCTTCAACAAGCTTGGATATTGGAATAGTATACATTAATTATAATAATGAATTTCTTGCAAATAGAGGTAATTTAAATCTATCATCGTTGTAAATATAAAAGTCTATTTAAGCCTCGGGAAAAGTACTGATATTCATAAATTTTTTTTGGGGTTATTAAATCCAATTCTAATATTTTATAAAAATCATCATTTGTAAATCCAAAACTAAAATTATTTTGAACTTTAACTTAAAATATTATTTAATGCAACATAACCGACAAAAAACTCAAATGCAAAACGTCAATTTTTTTTATTACAAACGGTTTATTCAAAAATTATTCTTTCTCTTTCGCCGTTGGGTTTCAGGAATAAGATACTTGAAAGGTTTTCGTAATCAAATGCATCAAGATCTGCTACATTCTTGATTTTTTTGTTGTTGATTTCCAGAATAATAAAGCCTTCATCAATTCCATATCTGTAGAGGCGTTGATTGGCCAGATCCTTAATAATTACCCCATTTTCAATCTTAAAATATTCTTTTTCGTCACTATTGATATTTTTTAGGTACATGCCTAGAAATTGGGTGGAATTTGTTTTCATTAGGGTCACAGTTATTTGATCTTTTACTCCATCTCTGCTGTAAATCACTTGGACTTTTTTTCCAGGTCGTTTTGTAGAGAGATAACCGGTCAAATCCGAAAAGGAATTGATTTTAACATTGTCCACCTTTTTTATAATATCACCGCTTTTTAGTCCTGCTTCTGAGGCCCCCATTCCTTCGATTACTTCACCGATAAGAAACCCTTGTGTTTCATTCACTTCAAATTTTTCAGCTAATTCAGCATTAAGCGCACTACCAGAGACACCCAATAGTCCTTTTTGAACATTTCCATACTCAATTAGGTCCTCAAAAACTTTTTTCACAATATTACTAGGAACAGCAAAAGAATAGCCTACAAATCCACCTGTAATAGATGATATAGCGGTATTAATACCTATCATTTCCCCATTTGTGTTGACCAGTGCGCCACCACTATTACCCATGTTAACTGCTGCATCTGTCTGAATAAAGGATTGGTTTTTACTATCTCTTTCGTTAAGGTCTCTCGATTTGGCACTAATTATTCCAGCGGTTACTGTTGAGTTAAGGTTGAATGGATTTCCTACAGCCAGAACCCATTCGCCAATTCTGGCTAAATCTGAATTGCCAAAAGTGATAAAAGGCAGAGACTCGTCAGTGATAATTTTTAAAACTGCCAAATCCGTATTAGGATCTGATCCTACGATTTCAGCAATATATGTTTTATTTTTATTTGAAGTTACCTGAATTTCAGATGCATCTTCTATGACGTGGTAATTAGTAATGATCAATCCATCTGGGGAAACGATGACTCCCGATCCCGTGCCGATTCTTTTTTCGTCGTAGGCATCACCATAAAAATTCTTCAGCCAACTGGATACATTATTTTTTTTAATACTGGTGTTTTTTACGTGTACCACAGCATTGACTGTCTTTTCTGCTGCAATCGTAAAATCTGTCATCTCAGCTGCTACCCGATTGGTGTTGAAACTATAGGTAGTGGGTATCAAGTTAGTCTTTTCATTTTCTACAATTTTAACTTTGTCATTTGAAAAATAATTATGAACTGAGATGGTGATGACAGCACTTAATACAGCAATCATAATATTTTTTAAGGTAGATTTCATATGCATTTTTATTTTTTAAACCACAAAATTATAAATTCTATTTTTTATTTATAAATCATTTAACGACTATTTAACAGATTTATCGAGGTTAATTTTTTCCTAAATTAGCTTTATGAATTTTAATTTTGATAAATATCAAGGAGCGGGAAATGATTTTGTAATTATCGACGACAGAGAAGAAACTTTTCCTTACAAGGAAATTGACCTTATCCAAAAAATTTGTGATCGTCATTTTGGAATTGGTGCTGACGGATTCATTCTAATGAGAACTTCAGAACGTTCCAACTTTAAAATGTTGTATTTTAATTCGGATGGTAAGCCCAGCAGTCTTTGTGGAAATGGAAGTCGTTGCGTTTATGCCTTTGCTCAAAAGCAAAGTGTCGTAGGGAGTGAAGGAACATTTGAAACCTTAGATGGTATTCATAAAGCATCAAGAAATGACGATCATTTAGTTAGTATACAAATGGGAGACGTAAGTTATATTGAAAAGAGAGGCACTTCAGTTTTCCTAGATACTGGCTCCCCACATCATATTGAGTTTGTGAATGATGTAGCGGAGGTAAACGTTAAGGAACGCGGGGCTGCCATTCGATATGGTTCTCCTTATTTTGAATTAGGTTCTAATGCTAATTTTGTTGAAAAATTAAATGAGAGAGAATTCAAAATTAGAACTTACGAAAGAGGGGTAGAGTATGAGACTTTGGCTTGTGGAACAGGTGCAGTGGCGGCAGCTATTGCTGCTCATTCAAATGGGCTAACATCTGTAAATGTATTAAGTATCCATGCCTTGGGAGGAGAGTTGCTAGTATCATTCACTATGGATGCCGGACGGTATAAGAACATTCATTTGACTGGTCCAGCAGATTTTGTTTATTCTGGTAATATCAGTCTAAAATGATGCAACTAGAAAATAAAGATGTAATCCTTAGGGCCATAGAACCTGAGGACATAGACTTACTTTTTGAATTGGAAAATGATACCGATTTATGGAAATATTCCAATCGGTCACAACCTTATTCCAAGCATTTACTCAAAAACTATATCACCAACGCACACAAACATATCTTTGAAATTCGTCAGATAAAATTTACGATTATCATTGAAAATAATCTACCTGTAGGGTTTGTTGATTTATTTGATTATGAACCACTTCACCACAGAGCAGCGGTGGGATTAGTTGTCCAAAAGGAAAGTCGAGAACGAGGCTATGGAACCGCAGCACTTCAATTAATAGATTCTTATGCCAAAAAACATCTCCAGCTCCATCAGCTATATGCTCACATTGCAGTTGAAAATAAAGCCAGTGTCGAACTTTTCAAAGGTGAGGGTTATGTTTTTGTTGGGAAAAAAAAAGATTGGAATTTTTACGATGACCAGTTTCATGATGAATTTATTTATCAAAAAATCATCTGATCATGTATCGAAGAGAAATTCTGATTGTTATCTTGATAACAGGGTTGGCTTTTGGGTTTTATTTTGTTTATTTATTCGGTAAAATTTTTTTTTGGGACAATACTGTATTCGAGGAAGAGAAGATATATATTTATGTAGGTGAGGGTTATGAATTTATGGAGCTGAAATCGATATTGACCCCTTATTTGAAATCTATTTCTTATTTTACTTTAGCTGCCAAAAAGAAAGACTATATAAATCGGGTAAAACCTGGTAAATACGTATTATTAAAGGGCAGTAATAATAATGATATCATCAATACACTACGTTCTAAAAGCCTAACAGTTAGGGTTACTTTCAATAACCAGGAGCGTTTGGAAGATTTGGCAGGTAGGATTGCACAACAAGTTGCAGCCGATAGTACAGCATTGATAAAAGCTTTCTTGGACCCCAATTTTTTGGACTCAAAAGGGTTTACCAAAGAAAACATCTTGAGTATGTATTTACCCAACAGCTATGATTTTTTTTGGAATACTTCGGCAGAGAATTTTAGGAATAAGATGTGGAGTTATTATCAAAGATTTTGGTCTGAGACCAGAAAAAACAAAGCTGCTGCCCAAGGGTTGAGTGCGCTACAGGTAATTAACTTGGCCGCAATAGTTCAGAAAGAGACTCAAAAAGTTGATGAGCGTGACCGAGTGGCGGGAGTATACCTAAATAGGCTCAAAAAAAAGATGAAGTTACAGGCAGATCCCACGGTGATTTATGCCATGAAACTCAAATATCAGAATTTTGATACTATAATAAGAAGGGTTCTTTTCAAGGATTTAAAAATCAAATCACCCTATAATACCTATAAATACAGAGGTTTACCTCCTGGTCCAATTATCATGCCCGACATATCTTCGATAGAGGCAGTTTTGAATCCTGAACAACATCATTATTTATATTTTGTAGCAAATCCCAATAACCCTGGATATCATTTATTTGCTAAAAATGTCAAGGAACATAACTCAAACAAAAAAATATATACCAATTGGCTTAACCGAAACAGAATTTACCGTTAAATTCATTTGTTAAGGATAAAGATGGTTGGTTTTTTATGAAAACTGATTTTTGTTTTTCTTTGTATTAAATGATTCTTCTTTAATAAACTCCTTTAATGAGCGAGTTTGTAGGCAATGTAAAGTTTTGTTTGTATATCCAATACAAGTTTCAAGTCCTTAAATAGCTTTTCATTTGTATAGTGCGTTTCCATAATTATTTGAATTTGCTTAAATATTTGAGATTTATATTAGAGCTTTTATAATTTTTACTTTCAACTTTATTAGTAGGTAAGTAAATCTTAAAAGTAATTTTTCTTGCTTTAAACTGGAGCTTATCACTGCCAAAAGTATTCAAGAGGGTCTTATTAGGAGTTTTACTTTAATTTTTTTTTGAAATACATTTTCGAGAATTATGGCACTTGGATTAGCAATTCCAGGACAACCCGCGTCTGAAATCTAACCCATATTTTTCAATCATAAAAGCGGTTAAATAGATTGATATCGCATCTTTAGAAGTATATCTATTTAGAAGATAAACTACTAAATCTGATTTTTTTTTGGGAAATATTTTTAGATAAACCTCCATGCTTCTTTTTCATTTCAATAATCAAATGATACATAATTAATATTTTCTCCTTGGGGGTTGGCGATTAGATATCATTAAGCACTCATGATTCTGAATTTTGTATTTGAAAACTTATCCTTTAGTAGGCATTATTGATTAGATCAAACACCTTTTTAAATACATCAGCATTTCCATAATAAGGATTAGGTACTTCATTATTTTCCATAAGTAAAGTCACTTTATTTCTTTCAACCTCAGTAATGGCTATTTGTTTTACATTTTCTAAATTATTTTTATCCTTGACATATATTCTGTTAAATCGATTGAAATTTTCATTCATGAATTTTCTGGTAGTCTGCTAACAGATATTAATACCGTTTTGTGCAACTATTTCAATAATTCTTGGGTCTGTCGACTTAACAATATTAAATCCTAAAGAATCCCCCGAGTCTACTTAAAAATATCTATGGGTAATTTACTTTTTAAAATACCTTATGCCGGTAGAGAATCAAAAAATTGCCAAAACAAATTATTTAAACGTAAATTTTCACATCAAGGGTTCAAAGGGAAAGTTTTTGATTGAGGTCTTCTACGTACTTTCTGAACTGTTTATCAGTAAAACTTAGGTTATCAACAGTCTTGCAGGCATGGAGAACCGTAGCGTGGTCTCTTTTACCGATTTGGGAGCCTATACTGGCAAGTGAGGCTTTGGTAAATTTTTTTGCAAAGTACATAGCGAGTTGACGTGCTTGAACAATGTGTCTTTTTCTGGTTTTGGATTGCAGTGTAGCTACATCCATTTGGAAGTATTCTGAGACAACTTTCTGTATGTAGTCAATAGAGACCTCGCGCTTGGTATTTTTAACAAATTTGTTAACAATCTCTTTAGCGAGTTCCAGATCAATATCTACTCGGTTAAATGAGGACTGAGCAATAAGAGATATGATGGCCCCCTCTAATTCTCTAACGTTAGTTTTGATGTTTTTGGCAACATATTCTACAATATTATCTTTTATCGTAACTCCATCTCTGAACAACTTGTTTTTGAGAATTGAAATTCTGGTTTCTAAGTCTGGTATTTGAAGCTCGGCTGAAAGTCCCCATTTGAATCGAGAAAGCAAACGTTGTTCAATGTCTTGCATATCAACAGGTGCCTTATCGGAAGTAATGATGACTTGTTTACCATTCTGGTGTAAATGATTAAAAATGTGAAAAAAGACGTCTTGAGTTCCAGATTTTCCAGATAAAAATTGAACATCATCTATAATGAGAATATCAATAACTTGATAAAAGTGAATAAAATCGTTTCGAGTATTTTTCTTAACTGACTCGATGTATTGTTGTGTAAACTTTTCTGCAGAGATGTACAATGCTGTTTTATCAGGGTATTTATTTTTTATTTCAACACCAATAGCATGAGCGAGGTGAGTTTTGCCAAGGCCTACCCCTCCAAAAATCATCAATGGGTTGAAAGAGGTTCCACCTGGCTTATTGGAGACAGCCATTCCAGCAGAACGTGCCAATCGATTAGAGTCGCCTTCTAAAAAATTTTCGAAATTATAATTGGGATTGAGTTGTGACTCTATTTGAAGGTTTCTAATCCCAGGAATTACAAAAGGATTTTTGAGTTCACTAGAAAAAGTTTGTAATGGAGCATCAACTTGCTGGGCGAAGACTAAAGATTGATTGCTACTTGGAATACTTTCAGTAAACGGTGCTTTGTTCCCAAAAGTATTTTCCATTTTTATGACGTAAATCAGTCTCGCACCTTCACCAAGCTCACGGGTGAGCGCCACTTTTAAAATTTTTACATAATGTTCCTCAAGCCATTCGTAAAAAAATTTGCTAGGAACCTGAATGCTAAGGGAATTTTCTGTTGTTTTAATTGGAATAATAGGCTCAAACCATGTTTTGTAGGCTTGTTGATGGATATTGTCCTTGATAAAAATCAAGCAATTATTCCAAATTTTTTCAGCAGAGCCCTCCATTCAATGTTATTAATCTATGGTTAGTTTGATGAATTTGTTAGGGGGCATTTAACACTTTATCTTATTTACAAATATTGAAATAAAAAACTAAAAAAAATCTTTTTTTTGTATTGATTTTTTAATTTTTTTTTTTGAAATTAAAAGACAATATTTAATATTATTTTTAAATTTTCGATCTTTTGATAACCTATTTTACAAAACCTTTTAAAACAAGGTACACAGAGACCGACCAAATGGGATTTGTCCATCATAGCAATTATTTAAATTATTTTGAAATGGCCAGAATAGATTGGCTAAATAAAATTGGTTTTTCATACAAAGAACTTGAAAGTCAGGGAATAGTTATGCCTGTAGTATCTGCAAATATTAATTTTAAAATACCAGCATTTTTTGATGATTCGCTTACGATAAAATTATTTGTAGATTCAATCCCAAAGGCGACTATAAAAATTAACTACATAATTTTTAATGAATCAGAAAAGGAAATAGCAAACGGGCATACGATTTTAGCATTTTTAAACCAATCTATTAATAGACCTGTTAGGTGTCCAAAATCTTTATTAGAGGTAATTCAATCCCTATAAACTATAAGTAACTTATCATTTTTAATTTTTTTAGAAAAACTTATTAAATTTTGATTCATTTTTGGAGCTACTAAACCTTCTCTCAATTTTTCGTTTGTGCGAAAAATTCTAGCTTCGTCATAAAGGTCGGTATCAATAAAAGGTTGGAGTGTTTTAGCTCCCCCTTCAATTAGAACTGATTGTATTTCCTTTTCAAATAATTGATTTAAAATATCTTTTACAGGGATTATAAATTTTTCCTCATCTTCTTCAATTTTTTTATCCATTATTGTAAAAAACTTCTTCTCTTTCAGCTTGAAATCTTTTTCTGATTTGGCAAATTTTTGATGGGGATCAATTATAATGGGTAGGGGGTGATTCCCAGACCATAGTCGGGTGTTTAATTGTGGATTATCAATAAGCGCTGTTTGAACTCCTATCATAACTGATTGCTCTTGACTTCTCCATTGGTGGACACGCTGTTTGGATAAGGTGTCTGTTAGCCAAAAATCCCTATTTTGTTCTTTTGGAGCAATAAAACCGTCAGCACTTTCGGCCCACTTTAGTATAACATAGGGACGTTTTTTTTGATGGAAAGTAAAAAAACGCCGATTCAAGTTTTGACATTCAGAATCAAGTACTCCAAATTTTACATCACAACCGTTATCCTCGAGTTTCTTCACTCCCTTTCCCAATACTTTTTTATTTTGATCCAGACATCCAATGACTACTCTTGGGATTTTATTTTCTATTATAAGATCAGAGCAAGGAGGTGTTTTTCCGTGGTGATCACATGGTTCTAAATTAACATACAGAGTACTCTTGCTTAATAGCAATGGGTCTTTCACTTTTGAAATAGCTTCTCTTTCGGCATGACTTCTACCTGCTTTTTTGTGCCATCCCTCAGCAATGATTTTTCCCCTATGTACAATAACGCAACCCACCATTGGATTGGGGTAAGTATAGCCCAAGCCTTTTTTAGCAAGCGCTATACAACGTTTAATAAAAAGAGAACAACTCATTAATTTAAAATGAATTTTATCGGAATTTAAATTTAGTCAAAAATGAATTTGTTAATTTTAAAAATGTTTTTATATGAATTCAAAAATCATTTTAACTCCCTTTTATCAGATGATTATCCAAAATATGAAATTAATATTTTTTTTAAAAGATTAACTCACTTTTATTTCGGTTGGTCACCTACTTTCTCTTTTTTGAATCCTGATTACCTTCTCGATACAGAGGAATTTAAAAAATTAAATTATGCACTGGAAGATTTAAAAAAATTTAAACCTCTTCAATATATATTTAATGAGGCTCATTTTTGTGGTAGAGAATTTTATGTAAATGAAAATGTATTGATTCCAAGACGAGAAACAGAAGAGTTGGTCAAATGGGTTTTAAATGATTCTAATGATTTAGATTATTCATTGAATATTTTGGAAATTGGAACTGGTAGTGGTTGTATTTCAATAAGTTTAGCTAAAGAGCAAAGTCTCTTCAATATTGAAGCAATTGAGATTTCTGAAATGGCATTAAGCATTGCCAAAAAAAATTCTATATCATTGGGGGCAGAAATAAGCTTTTTTCAAGAGGATATTTCGGAACTAAAGCTTTGGCATAAAACTTTAGATGTTATTATTTCGAATCCACCTTACATCGAACCGAATGAAAAAAAAGAAATGATGACAAATGTTTTGGATTACGAACCCCACTTAGCCCTTTTTACTCCTGAGAATGACCCACTTTATTTCTACAAAAAAATAATTGATTTCGCTCAATCTGTTCTTCGCTCCAATGGCATTATATACTTTGAGATTAATCCAAAATATTTTGATAAGTTAAGAACCATCATAAAAAATAAAAGTTTTAAGGATATTGAATTGAGAAATGATATTTTTGGTAAAATTAGAATGCTCAAGGCAGTCAAATCATAAATGAATATAAAAGAAAAAATAAGGCAACTGAGGGAATCTCTTCATGAACATAACTATTTGTATTACATAGAGGATAAACCCAAAATAAGTGACTTTGAGTTTGACCAGTTGCTTGAGAGTCTTACTGATTTAGAGCTACGATATCCTGAATATTTTGATTCCAATTCCCCAACACAAAGGGTGGGGGGGGGCATTACCAAAAATTTTAAGATACAGGTTCATCGTTATCCAATGTACTCTCTGTCTAATACCTATTCAAAGGAGGAATTGATGTTATGGGTGGGTCGGGTTGAAAGGCTTTTGGGTGACGAAAAGTTTGAATTTACCTGTGAGTTGAAGTATGACGGGGCTTCTATCAGCCTTACTTATAAAGAGGGAAAGTTTTTAAGAGGTGTTACACGAGGAGATGGTAAGCAAGGTGATGATGTTTCACTTAATTTAAGAACAATTCCTACCATTCCATTGGAGTTAAAAGGAGATTATCCCTCTTTTTTTGAGATTAGAGGAGAAATTGTTTTACCGCTGGAGGGGTTCAAAGCCGTGAATGAACAACGTATAAAATTGGGTGAGGAGCCTTTTATGAATCCTAGAAATACAGCTTCTGGGTCTCTTAAACTTCAGAACAGCAGATTAGTAGCTGAGCGTCCACTGGAATGCTTTTTATATGGTCTCGCTGGCGAAAATCTGGGGATTAAATCTCAAATTCTAGGTTTGGAAAAGGCTCGGTCATGGGGATTTAAAGTACCCGATACTGCAATTTTAGCCACTACAGTGGAGGAAGTTTTTAGATATTTAGATGAATGGGATAAAAATAGATTCGATTTACCTTACGAAATAGACGGTGTGGTGATTAAGATCAATCGTTTTGATCAGCAATATGCATTAGGTTATACTGCCAAATCACCTCGCTGGGCTATTGCATATAAGTTTCAGGCTGAAAAGGCAGTAACCGAACTTGAGTCCATATGCTATCAGGTGGGAAGAACTGGAGCCATTACACCGGTAGCCAACCTTAGACCAGTCCTATTGTCTGGCACAAAAGTAAAGAGAGCTTCGCTTCACAATGCAGACCAGATAGAAAAATTATCTTTAAGGATTGGAGATAAAGTTTTTGTTGAAAAGGGAGGGGAAATCATTCCCAAAATTGTTGGAATTGATTTTGAAAAACGACCTCCTAAGTTATATGAAATTAAATTTATAAATAATTGCCCTAAATGCGAGTCTGAGTTGATTAAAGAAAACGGTGAAGCTCAACATTATTGTAAAAATGAATACGGATGTCCGCCCCAGATTGTTGGAAAAATTCAGCATTTTATTTCAAGAAAAGCAATGGATATTGATGGCTTAGGAATTGAAACTGTAACCTTATTGTATCAGAATAATTTGATTTCCAAAATATCGGATTTGTATTATCTGAAACGCGATGAGTTACTTCCCTTGGAGCGTATGGCTGAAAAATCAGTGGATAATCTGCTCGGTGGAATTGAGGAATCCAAAAAGAAACCATTTAGTAAAGTTTTGTTTGGATTGGGAATTAGATATGTAGGGGAAACAGTTGCTAAAAAGTTGGTTAAGGCCTTTAAATCTATTGATCAAATAATGGAAGCTGATCGAGAACAATTGATTGAGGTTGATGAGATTGGAAATCGAATTGCCGATAGTTTGATCGCCTATTTCAAAGATTCTAGGAATATTTACTTGATCGAAGAATTAAAAAAACTAGGCCTACAATTGGAATCCTCTATGGATTCCAAAACAAGTTATTTATTAAAAGACCAAAAATTTCTGATTTCAGGGGTATTCAAAAATATCTCTAGGGAAGAATTGAAAGAGAAAATTGAATCTTTTGGGGGAACAGTTATGAGTTCCGTCTCATCTAAGACAAACTATATTGTTGCAGGGGAGGGTATGGGGCCCAATAAAAAGAGTAAAGCTGAAAAATTAAATATTCCAATAATTGATGAATTAACATTTTTTAATATGATCGATTCAAAGTAATTATAGATTGTTTGATTTATAACATTTTAAATTATAAATTGATATAAAATGGAATTTTCATTCCTAGTATCACTTAATTTTTAATTTTGAAGCATGTTGAGTTGGTTTAGGCGTTTGCTTTTGAATCGTATTTACAGTAACTCGATAAAGAGCACTACTAAATTTAGAAAGCAAAGTGCAACAAAGGTTTTGAGGAGTATATCTGTTATACTTGACGACCGGTTGGGTATCGATAAGTTACATTTTAAAAAATTGGCAGATGTATTTAATTTACCTAATAAAAATGTGAAAGTGTTGACTTATTATCAATCGACCAAAGAGATCCCTGAGGAGAATTTAAATAGTAGCTACACCCAACAAGACATTTCGAATTGGGGATTGTTAAATGGATTACTTAGTAATTTTTGTAACAAAAATTCAGACGTTTTAATCAATTTTTACGAACAAGACGATATTAATCTAAAATACGTAAGTGCCAATATAAACACTAAATTTAGCATAGGATTTAATTCTGTAGATCACACATTAAATGATTTAATTTTTGACGTCAATGCAAAAGATATAGACGTTTTTCAAAGCGAGTGCATTAAATATTTAAATATATTTTTTATTTCCAAAAAATGAAAACAATTAATGGACACGGTGTTGCAATAATTACTCCTTTTAAGAAAAACGGAGAGATAGATTTCAATGCTATTCCCCATATCATTGAACACCTCATATCTGGGGGAGTTGACTTTTTTGTGGTATTGGGAACAACCGCAGAGACTGCAACACTCACTAAGGAGGAAAAAATTAATTTGGTTGGTGAAGTAGTTCATTTCAACGCTGGACGTCTACCAATAGTTCTTGGTTTGGGAGGAAACGACACTCAGCAGACTTTAGATATGTTTGATTGGTTCAATTTAAAAGCGTTCTCTGCTATCCTATCTGTATCCCCATTTTACAACAAACCAAATCAAGAAGGGCTTTACCAGCATTTTAAAAGGATAGCTTCTTATTCTAGCTTACCTCTAATTCTGTATAATGTACCCTCCAGAACAGGAGTTAATATTGCTCCCGAAACAGTTTTGAGGTTGGCCAAAGATTTTGAAAATATAATTGCTTTGAAAGAAGCCTCAGGAGATTTTCAACAAGCCCAAACCTTAATCAAATTATGCCCTACTGGTTTCTCAATTCTATCTGGAGATGACGAGATGTCATTACCTATTATTTTGGCAGGCGCCAAGGGAGTAATTTCAGTTATAGGGAACGCAATTCCTAAGATCTATTCAAAATTAATAAAACTTGGATTGGTTAAAGATGTTGATAAGGCATACACTTATCAATACAAAATTTTAGATCTCATCCGAATGATTTATGATGAAGGTAATCCTACTGGGATTAAAGTTTTGATGGATGCATTGGGTCTTTGTGAAAATAATTTGCGCCTACCTCTTGTTGCTGCATCAAAGGAATTGACACTTAGATTGAAAAATGAGTTAAAAAATGTGCTACCATTTCAAAAATCTATACACTGATTGAAGTTCATTTTTTTATCATTTTGTTTAATATGTCAAATCTGTAAATAATTTATTAATTTCACTCCATGTCGATGCAGTTTAAACTATTCTCTGAAGTCTTATTTTTTTTGGTTTTTTTATCTTCTTGTAATGAGTATCAAAAAGTTCTGAACAACGACGATATTAATATTAAGTACAAAGCTGCAGAGCAATATTATAACAATGGTGAGTACCGTAGGTCCAACAGACTCTTGGAACAACTTGTTCCTTCTTACAGAGGGAAACCTCAGGCAGAACGTTTGGTCTATTTCTTCGCTGATTCCTATTTTCAGACCAAAAGTTACTATTTAGCCTCTTATCAATTTGATAACTTTATTAAATCATTCCCCAAATCACAAAAACTTGAAGAGGCAAGTTTCCTTGCCGCAAAATCGCATTATATGATGTCGCCTTCTTTCAGCTTGGATCAGGAAGAGACCAATAATGCAATTGAGAAACTTCAGATATTCATGAATAATTACCCTAAATCAAAATATACTGATGAATGTAATCAACTAATCAATGAGCTGCAAAATAAAATTGAAAAGAAAGAATTTGAGGTTGCTAAGCAATATTACACTATATACGATTACAGAGCTGCCATTAAATCTTTAGATAATTTTATAGTAGAGTTTGTAGGTTCAAAATTTAGAGAAGAGGCCTTATATTACAAGTTTTTGGCTTCCTATGAGATTGCTATCAATAGTATTGAATCAAAAAAAATCCAAAGACTGACGGATCTTAAACAATTACATAATAATATCGTACGTTATTATCCAGAAACTTTATTTGAGGAAGACCTTAGTAAAAAAATGGACGTGGTCGAAAAAGAAATTAATATCTTTACTAACTTATAAAAAGATTTATGACAAAATATATAAATTCTAACGCTTCATCTTCTACCTCAACATACAATAGAGAGAGTATTGAGTCTCCCACAGAAAATATATATGAGGCCTTATCAATAATCTCTAAAAGATCTAATCAAATCAATTTGGATATCAGAAAAGAATTGCACGAAAAGCTGGATGAGTTCGCTACCCACAATGATAGCCTAGAAGAAATTTTTGAAAACAAAGAACAAATTGAGGTATCCAAATTTTATGAGCGATTGCCCAAACCTCACGCTATCGCTATAGAGGAGTGGTTGAATAAAAAAATTTACCACAGAAATACTGAAGATCACAACGAATAAATTATGAGTGTTCTCAGCGGAAAAAAAATTCTCCTGGGAATCTCAGGCGGGATTGCCGCGTACAAATCACCCCTAATAATAAGGCTATTTGTTTCCCTGGGTTGCGAGGTAAAAGTCATCATGACCCCTCATGCTAAGGATTTTGTTGCTCCGCTTACATTGTCTACGCTCTCCAATCATCCTGTCTATTCTACTTTTACAGAAGAATCCAATGACAATCTAATATGGAATGACCATGTAGCTTTGGGTAAATGGGCTGATCTTTTTTTGATTGCACCCGCTACTTCCAATACGCTCTCTGCTATGGTTCATGCAAAGAGTAATAACTTACTTATTGCTTCCTATTTATCTTGTAACTGTCCCGTCTATATTGCTCCGGCTATGGATTTGGACATGTACGCCCATCCTGCAAATCAGGAAAATATTCAGAAATTAAAAGATATAGGAAAAAAAGTTTTACCTGTCGGGGAAGGATTCCTAGCCAGTGGATTAAATGGAAAGGGAAGAATGTTGGAACCTAATGAAATAGTTAATTACATAATCAAAAACATTAAAAACAATTTGCCTCTGAATGGTAAAAAAGTATTGATTACTGCTGGCCCCACGTATGAGCCTATTGACCCCGTTAGATTTATTGGAAACCGCTCAAGTGGGAAAATGGGGTATGCTTTGGCAAAAGAAGCCTATCAACTTGGTGCCCATGTCATACTTATTTCAGGACCCACCTCTCTCGATACTCCATCAGGTATTGAATTTTACAATGTGTTCACTTCACAAGAAATGTATTCTAAAGTAATGGAAAATTTTGCTGCGGTAGATATCGCAATATCTGCCGCTGCTGTGGCGGATTTTAAACCCCAAAATTTCGAAACTCAAAAAATTAAAAAAAAGGAGCACATCCATCTTTTAAAACTAGAGAAGACTAAAGATATTTTAGCCAAAATGGGAGAACTAAAACAAAACCAATTTTTAGTTGGGTTTGCACTCGAAACAATTGACGAGACCAATAATGCCATTAAAAAAATTAAATCTAAGAACCTTGACGGGATAGTGTTAAATTCATTGAATGACCCTGGTGCAGGTTTTTCTGGCGACTTTAATAAAGTCATATATATTGATAAAAGTGAAACCATTATTCCTTTCGAATTAAAATCTAAGTCATTGGTAGCTAAAGATATTTTTTCCCAAATTTTAAAATATTATGCCTAAAATAATTTTTGCTATTTTATTTGTTTTATTAAGTTCCAAGACAAGTGGTCAGGAGCTAAATGCTCATTTTTTAGTAAATGCAGACTTGGTCAATCAAACCAATCAACAGATATTCGAGACATTGGAGAGATCACTCAATGAATTTATTAACTCCCAATCATGGACGAATATTGAGTTTTACCCTCAGGAAAAAATAACCTGTAGTTTTGTACTTAATTTAACCAGTTATAATGCCTCAAGATTTGAGGGTACGTTACAAATACAATCCCAAAGAACCGTTTTTGATTCCAATTATGATAGCCCAATACTAAATTATTTAGACAAGGATATTAGTTTTACTTATGAGGAATTTCAACCTCTTTTTTACAGCCCTGCTTCATACGAGTCGAATTTAGTATCTCTTATCAGTTTTTATATTTATATTTTATTAGGTGTGAATGCTGATAGTTTCCAATTTAAAGGTGGAGACCCCTATTTTGAGCAGGCACAAAGGATTGTAAATTTATCGCAGCAAAGCGGTGCTTTTGGATGGAAACAAAATGACAGTAACAGAAACCGGTTTTGGCTAATAGATACCATTAGGTCAAATACATTTAGAGAGTATAGAGAAACTATTTATAGCTATCACAGAAAAGGCTTAGATTTGATGACTAAATCTCCCAAAGAGGCAAAAATAAATACCATTGAAGCTTTATTAACTTTAGAGTTGCTTTACAACAGACGTCCTAATGCCATGCTTTTACAAATGTTTTTTGATGCTAAGTCTGACGAAATTGTGAGTCTTTTTTCAGATGGTCCAGAAGTAGATTTTGAAAGGGGTCTGGAGATGCTTAAAAAAATTGCACCATTCTATCAACCCCAGTGGAAACTAATTAAATAGTTTCATTTTTTGAAATTATTTTTTTTCTCAAGTATCTTTGATATTAAAACATAAAAAAGTTAATATTGATCACCAGTTTAAAGATTTCGAATTATGCGCTAATTGAATATTTGGATATTTCATTTGATATAGGTTTGACTTGTATTACAGGAGAAACAGGAGCTGGAAAATCAATTCTAATGGGAGGGCTTGGATTGGTTTTGGGAAAAAGAGCGGATTTATCTGTTTTGAAAGACAACACCAAAAAATGTGTTATCGAAGCAAGTTTCTTAGTTGATAAATATCAGCTGCAAAGCTTTTTTAAGAAAAATGAACTTGATTATGAGGCTGAAACAATATTGAGAAGAGAAATAACTCCCAGTGGAAAATCTAGGGCATTTATCAATGACACTCCAGTGAACCTTGACCTTTTGGGGCGTTTGAGTTCCGTATTAATTGATGTGCATTCTCAAATGGAAAATCAATCTTTATTCAAAAATGAATATCAATTTCTAGTTTTGGATGCCCTGGCTGAAAATCAAAATATTTATTATGAGTATAAGCAAAAGCTCACAGAATTTCAAAATTCTCAGCGGGAATTTGATAATTTAAATTCGCTTAATAATGAGGCTACTAAAGTGCAAGATTATAATCAATTTTTGTTCGAAGAACTAACAAACGAGAAGCTGACTCCAGGACTTTTAACTCCTCTAGAGGAGGAAATTGATCAATTGTCCAATGTCGAGGCAATTCAGCATTATCTAGCTCAAAGTATATATTTAATTGACGAAGAACAAATCGGACTATTGACCCAGTTCACAAGCCTTAAATCTTTACTTATTGATGCTGCTAATCAATCAAAAAAACTCAACTTTTTTCACGACAGAATTGATGGTCTTTTTATTGAATTGAAAGATATATTAAATGATTTGATAGCAAAACACGAAACTTTAGAGAGTAATCCGGCGCTTCTGGAAAAACTTACTCAACGTTGGGATAAAATCCAAAGTTTATTTCAAAAACATCATGTATCTAATTTAGAGGATCTTATTGAAGTAAGGGATAATCTCGCAAAAGAGTTAGAGCAAACCCAAGATTTAGAGAAGCGAATCGGATTTCTCAAAGATAAAATAAATACACTAGAGTTGTCTTTAGAGGACTTGTCAAACAAACTCCACCAAAAGAGAAAAGAGGTGTCTCCCAAGTTATGCAAGCAAATGGAGGAGATCATCTCAAAAATGGGTATGAAAAATGCTAGATTTAAGATAGATTTGGTTCCTTCAGATGAATTTTTAGTATATGGGAAAGAACAAATAAACTTCCTTTTTTCTGCCAATATAGGTTCTGATTTTAAACCCATTAAAAAAGTAGCTTCGGGAGGAGAGATGTCTAGAATTATGTTATCGATAAAAGCTATTCTTTCTCAATACAAGCAATTACCCAGTATTGTTTTTGATGAAATTGACACAGGGGTTTCGGGAGCAGTTTCTGACGAAATAGCAAATTTAATGGCTGATATGTCTCATCATATGCAAGTATTTACCATTACTCATCTTCCTTTGGTTGCTGCCAAGGGAAAACAACACTTTCTTGTCTATAAAGAGGTTAGAGAAAATTCCACGATTACCCGATTAAAAGAATTAAATCAAGAAGAAAGAGTTACTGAACTGGCACAAATGCTATCTGGTGAACAATTGACTAGAACGGCTTTAGATCATGCCAGACAATTACTCAATTAAATGTATATTTGAATACGTTTTAAATCCGAAAAATCCATGCCTCATAACATTTTAGAAGGGAAAAAAGGAATCATTTTTGGTGCGCTTGACGATAAGTCTATTGCTTGGAAAACTGCAGAAGCAGTCAAAAGGCAGGGTGGAGAATTTGTATTGACCAATGCGCCTGTAGCCATGAGAATGGGAACTATCAATGAACTGGCTGAAAAAACAAATAGTCATTTAATTCCAGCTGATGCAACTCAATTAGGTGATTTAGAAAATCTAATCGATCAATCCATCTCTCATTTAGGCGGCAAATTGGATTTTGTTCTCCATTCTATTGGTATGTCTGTTAATGTCAGAAAAGGTAAGCTTTACACCGACTTAAATCATGATTGGATGACTAAAGGTTGGGAGGTGTCATCTGTTTCTTTCCATAAGCTATTGCAGACCCTTTTTCAAAAAGATGCCATGAATCCTTGGGGTAGTATTATTGCCCTTTCTTATATCGCTGCTCAAAGAACTTTTCCTAATTATAATGATATGGCAGATAATAAAGCCTATTTGGAATCTATAGCAAGGAGTTTTGGTTATTTCTTTGGTAAAGAGAAAAAAGTAAGGGTAAATACCATTTCTCAATCACCTACGCCTACTACCGCAGGAAAAGGGGTCAAAGGATTGGATGGATTTTTAAACTATGCTGAGCAAACTTCACCCCTTGGTAATGCCACAGCGGATGATTGTGCTAATTATACGGTAATGATGTTTTCTGATTATACAAAAAAGGTAACCTTACAGAATCTTTTTCACGATGGAGGATTCTCCAATGTGGGAGTCAGTCAAGAAATAATTGATGCTTTGGAAAAAGGCTGATGATTTTTCTATGGGATTATGAATCACTACAATGCAACGAAATTTTGAATATTTAGGATTAAGATTCCCAAGAAAAAATAGATTAAGATTCTTTTCATTATTCTTTGCACTTTCCTCCTTTTTTTGGATAATTACCAAGCTCTCTAACTCCTTCAGTTCCTCAGTCAACTTTGAGGTTAAATTTGTTAATGTTCCAAATCTGGTAATTCTGGATCCTAACATTAATGTATCAATTAAGGCCGATATCACAGCAAGTGGATTTCAGCTTTTAATTTATCATTACTTTAAAAAAAATATCAGAGTAACCCTAGATAATGCACATTTTTCAGATAATCTTGTAGAAATTGATTTAATGGATCAAAAATTTGTTCTTCAACAGCAGTTATATCAAAGTACAAAATTGAATTTGATTTCACCTTCTAAATTAACCATTCCATTCAGCGCTCTAAAACGGAAGAAGATCCCTGTAATCCCACCCAGTCAAATTGATTTCAAACCAGGGTATGACAGAGCTGGAGATTGGATAATCGAACCAGATAGTATTTGGGTTTATGGCCCTTCTCAAAAAATTGATACATTAGATAAATATATTATACACCAATTATCAATAGATAAAATTGATCAAGAAATAGTTGAAAAAGTTGATATAATATCTTGGGACCAAATCAAATTTGAAACGAATAAAATTTTGATCAAAGTTCCCGTTAAAAGATTTACTGAAAAATCTATTGAAGTTTTTATTAACATAAAAAACGTACCAGACTCTTTGGCAATAAAACTCTTCCCCCAATCTTTGAAAGTTACATTTTTGGTTTTATTGGACAGAGCAGAGGCAATTAAATCAGGAGATTTTAAATTCATATGCGATTTTGAAAAATCCCATTTAAATACAAAAAACACTATGGATATTTTTTTGGAGATGAAACCAGAAGGGGTAAGAAATGTGAGATGGAAGCCAAAAGAAGTAGATTATTTAATTAGAAAATGAAAATCGTTGGTCTTACAGGGGGTATTGGAAGTGGAAAATCAAGCATCTTAAAAGTTTTTGCATCTTTGGGAGTTACTTGTTACGAGTCGGATACTCAAGCAAAGAAATTGATGCAATGTAATACAGAATTGGTCAGCAAACTAAAAGGATTATTTGGAGATGATCTATACAATGGTCAAGAATTGAATCGATCTCTATTGGCAGATTTGGTTTTTTCTGATAAGAAAAAATTAGAGGACTTGAATGCCCTTGTTCATCCCGCTTTAAAGAAAGATTTTCATCTTTTTTTAAGTAAACAAGATACCCCTTACATAATAAAGGAGACAGCAATTTTATTTGAAACAGGAGCAGTAGAGGATTGCGATGTTGTTATATTGGTGACTGCACCAGAGCCACTTAGAATAGAGAGAGTGATGAACAGAGAAAAAATGACTGAAAAACAAATTAAATCAAGAATGTTTTACCAATGGAGTGATAATAAAAAAATCCCATTGTCAGATTTTGTAATTAACAATATTAATTGGGACAAAACGTTAAAAAAAATAGATGAAATTCATCTGGAACTTATTGATTCTAAATAATTAAATTTATTAACAATACCTTAGGTTTATACTACCTAATTTTTAATGAAATTTAAGTTTAATAATATTAATTGGGTTTGAAAAAAGATTATTTCATTTTATTGGTAAGTTTGATGATTATTTCGCTAGTCGCTTTAATCTTAGTTCAAGCCTATTGGATTAATATGGCTTGGCAAAATAAAGAAGAAGAATTTTCTTTAGCGGTGAGTCAATCACTCAAATCCGTATCTACCAAGGTGGAGGATTTGGAAATATCAGTTTATATAGCTGCCTATCAGGAATTGATTGATTCTATTGGCACCCCTAATGAGTCCAATTTCACGGATATTTTCCTGTTTGTAGATAATGAAGAAGATATATCTTCAAACCTCACCTCCTTCTATGCTTTTGGTATTTTGGAAGAAGATTATAATATCAATCTATCTGATATTAATCCTGAATTGGGAAATGAAAATGTAATGGATTATAAAAAAGTCAAAACAACTACTATTTTAAGTAAAGATAAGATTTTTAATCGTGAAAATAGGGTTGCTACTTCAATCACCAAGTTGAAATCGGTAGAAAGAATGAGTATTTTTGATCAAGAAATTTTTCGTTCTGCATATTTGGATTATTCATCTACAATTCCTGTTCACAAGCGAATTAGGAAAGACGAATTAAAACTTCTTTTGGACAGAGAGTTTCAAGCTAGAAATATTATAATATTTTATGAATTTGGAATTTATAATAATGGTTTGGCCACAAAAGTTAAGTCAAACGAGTACAACGAAACTCAAATAGGTTTAAAATATGAAACTCCTATTTTTACTCAGGACAATGGTCAAACACCCTATAAATTGGTAGTTACATTCCCTGACAAAGATCAGGTTGTTTTTTCTTCCATTTTGAGTGTCGCAGGATTATCTATCTTCCTTACATTATTTATTATAATTGTATCAACTACTTCGATATATCAAATCATTCGTCAAAAGAAAGTTTCAGAAATGAAGTCTGATTTCATTAACAATATGTCACATGAGTTCAAAACTCCAATAGCAACTATTAATTTGGCATTGGATGCGATATCTAATCCCAAAACACAAGCTGTCAAAACAAGGCTTATGAGCTACATAAAGATGATCAGGGAAGAAAACCATCGTATGCTTTCACAAGTGGAAAATGTTTTACAGATTTCAAGACTTGAAAAGAGTTCCTCTCCTTTTGAATTAACCGAAATTGATTTACACGATGCCATAGATGATGCACTTCGACATGTGAAATTAATTATTAAAGATCAAAAGGGAAAAATTATCAGCCAATTAGATGCTTCTCAGACAATGTTTAGGGGGAACTTAAATCATTTTATAAATATTATTGTAAATATGTTAGAAAATGCAATTAAATACTCTGAGGATGCTCCTATTATAACTATTTCCACTTCCAATGATGATAAATCAATTAAATTAACAATCAATGATCAAGGAATTGGAATGGATGACAATACACAAAAACATATTTTTGATAAATTCTTTAGAAAACAAAGTGGTAACATCCACAATGTCAAAGGACATGGTTTGGGTTTATCTTACGTAAAAAAAATAGTAGAACTCCATGGAGGTGATATAAAATTAATCAGTAAACTTGGTAAGGGAACTACTTTTATAATATATTTACCATTGCTCTAATATCTAATTAAAAAGCTATGCCTAATTCAAGTGAACGGAAGAAAATATTAATCGTAGAAGACGATTTTAATTTTGGAAATATACTCAAAGACTATTTGATTCTAAATGATTATTCCATTGTGTTGGCAAAAAATGGAATTGAAGGAATGGAAAAGTTTCAGAAGGAAAATTTCGATCTATGTATTCTTGATGTAATGATGCCTTTTAAGGACGGTTTCACTCTAGGTAAAGAGATCAGGGAGAAAAATGAAAATATTCCCTTATTCTTCCTAACTGCAAAAACTCTCAAAGAAGACGTTTTAAAAGGATTTAAAATTGGTGCTGACGATTACTTAACCAAACCTTTTGACTCTGATGTTCTTCTCGCCAAAATAAAAGCCACTCTAAATAGAAAAAACTTCTTTAATATTCCTGAATCAGATGTTCACGAGTTTGAAATTGGAAAGTTTAAGTTCAATTCAAAACTCCGTTTTTTATCATATGGAAAAGAAAATTCGGTTAAGCTTTCTCCAAAAGAAAATCAATTACTTCGCTTGCTTGTATTAAATATAAATGATTTGCTTGTACGTGAAAAGGCCTTGAATAAGATTTGGAGAGATAGCAATTATTTCACTTCAAGAAGTATGGATGTTTACATTGCCAAATTGAGAAAATATTTAAAGCTCGATAATAATGTTGAAATTCTCAATATTCATGGTGAAGGTTTTAGGTTGGTAGTAAAAAAGTAATCCTTTTATTGATTCCTAGGATGAAATTTCTCAATTACGTATTTTAAATGCTGGTTGCTCAAGTGTGTGTAAATCTCAGTTGTAGTTATACTTTCGTGTCCCATCAAAATCTGAATACTTCTAAGATCTGCACCATTTTCCAATAAATGTGTAGCAAAAGAGTGTCTAAAGGTGTGAGGACTTATTTTCTTTTTAATTCCTACTTTCTTAGTAGATTCCCTAATGATTGTAAAAATCATTGCACGCGTAAGCTTTTTCCCATTTCTGTTAAGGAATAAAATGTCATTATCTCCTTTTTGTATTTTTTTAAGGATTCTTACTTCATTTAAATAAATTTGAATAAATTTTTTGGAATAATTTCCCAATGGAACCAACCGTTGTTTGTCTCCCTTTCCTGTTACCCGAATTATATCTTCATTAAAAAAAATGTTTGATAAAGTCAAATTTACCAATTCACTCACTCTCAATCCACTACCATATAGTGTTTCTATGATGGCTCGGTTTCGGTATCCATGTGGTTTATTCAACTCTATTCCATAGATTATTTTTTCAATTTCCAACAAATTAAGTGTTGACGGAAGTTTCCTTCCCAATTTAGGCCCCTCAATCAAATCGGCTGGAGAGTCTCCTCGTATATTTTCAAAGATCAGAAATTTAAAAAAACTTTTTATAGCAGATATCCTACGGGCTTGACTATTTGAACTTATAAATTTTGATTGTTGGTATATAAATTGCTGGAGTGTATTTTTTGTACAACTCTTTGGTTTTTCAATAATGTTATTTTCACTTATGAACTTGGCCAATCGTTTAATGTCTAAACTGTAATTTTTCACTGTATTATCAGAGAGCCCCCTTTCAATTTTAAGGTAGAATTCGTAGTCAAAAATGGTAGTCTTCCAATTCAAAACATTACAAAATTATGTATTTTAATTTTTAACTTAATTGAAGTATATTGTTTATTATTTTAGAGTTTGATCCTTTTTTTCCCTAGTATTAAGTTTTTTCTGTAATTTGAATTAAGATTACTTCATTAAGATTTTTGAGAGCTGAAAAAATATTTTCATAAAATTTTCCTACACTTTTTATTGAATTTCCTCTAATGTAAGTTCAATACCAATATTGGGTTTACCTATGATGTTTTTAACAGCTTAAAAAATCGTTGTAATCGAGAATTTTGGTAAAACCTGAATTTTCTTACTTTAATTATTTAATAGTAAAGGTCTAAATTTTACTAGTGAAGATAGATTTTTTTCTAAATTCCACATGTCCCCTTTGAAACGATACTATCAAATTTCTAAATCACTAGAAGGTTTTAACTAGTTTTGTAACTTTTATTGTTAGTAGAATTTTATAAGAACAATTTATTTTAATTAAAAATAGTTTACTAAAGGTACATTCAAATTCAATAGATTTAATGATTTTATTAGAACTTCAATATGATTTTAAATGTATTAAAATAGGCTAGGCGTTAATCAATTAATAGAAAATTTTCATCTTCAATAAATTTTTTTTTTTGTATATCCTTGCATTGTTCTTAAATGTATTAATTAATTATCATTAAATACAAATTATGTTTATTTTTAATAAAAAAATGAAAATAGTCATTATTAATGGTCCTAATCTAAACCTTTTAGGAACTCGAGAGCCATCTATTTATGGCGGTCAGTCTTTCGAATCTTATTATGAAGATTTGAAGAAAAAATTTCCTGAAGTCGAATTTGACTATTTTCAATCTAATATTGAGGGTGAGCTAATTGATCGAATTCAAAAAGACGGTTTTTCGTCTGACGGAATATTATTAAATCCTGCTGCCTATACACATACATCAGTTGGCATTAGAGATGCCATAATGGCAATCGACACCTCAGTCATCGAAATTCATATTTCTAATACTTTTTCTAGAGAAGATTTTAGGCACAATTCCTATATTACCCCAGTTGCTAAAGGAATAATTGTTGGTTTTGGGCTTGACAGCTACCGTTTGGGGATTGAATCTTTTCTTAATCTTAACGTTTAGAGGTGAATCACTTCATCGTATGCATCGGCCACAGCTTCCATTACTGCCTCACTCATGGTCGGGTGGGGATGAACTGCTTTTAATACCTCGTGTCCAGTAGTTTCAAGTTTCCTTCCTAAAACCACTTCAGCGATCATGTCTGTTACGCCTATTCCAATCATATGGCATCCCAACCATTCCCCGTATTTTGCATCAAAGATTACCTTCACAAAACCCTCTGAGTTTCCACCAGCTTGGGCTTTACCAGAGGCAGAAAATGGAAATTTACCAACTTTAATTTCATAGCCTTTTTCTTTCGCTTTAGCTTCAGTTAATCCAACAGAGGCCACTTCCGGGAAACAATAGGTACAACCAGGTATGTTTCCATAATCCAGAGGTTCAACATGACGACCAGCTATTTTCTCTACGCACAAAATTCCTTCGGCAGAGGCAACGTGAGCCAACGCTTGTCCCGATGTTACATCTCCAATGGCATAATATCCAGGAAGATTAGTTTGATAAAAATCGTTTACCATTATTTTATCCCTATCAATAGCGATACCAATGTCCTCCAGTCCTAGGTTTTCGATATTGGATTTAATTCCTACTGCAGATAGAACAATATCAGCATTTAAGGTTTCTTCTCCCTTCTCTGTTTTTACTGTCGCTTTGACTCCTTTTCCAGATGTATTTACACCAGTAACTTCGGTATTGGTCATAATTTTGATTCCACTTTTTTTGAAATTTTTTTCTAATTGTTTAGATACCTCCTCATCTTCAACTGGAACAATACGATTCAGATACTCAACAATGGTAACCTCAGTTCCCATGGAATTATAGAAATAAGCGAACTCAATTCCTATTGCACCAGACCCTACTATGATAAGTTTTTTGGGTTGTTTGGATAAAGTCATTGCCTCTCTGTAACCAATAACTTTTTTCTCATCTTGGGGTAAGCTGGGAAGCGCTCTCGATCTCGATCCCGTAGCAATGATAATATGCTTGGCATTGTATTCCTCTGTTTTTTTATCGTTGATTACTCTTACTTTTTTACCAGCCATGAGTTTTCCATGACCCTCAAGTATGTCAATTTTATTTTTCTTCATTAAAAATTGCACTCCCTTGCTCATTCCTGCGGCCACATTTCTACTTCTATTAATTATAGCATCAAAGTCTTTGTCGTACTCTTTGACTTTCAATCCATAGTCTTCAGCATGTTTTAGATAATTAAAAACTTGAGCTGATTTTAGTAATGCTTTTGTAGGAATACAACCCCAGTTGAGACAAACTCCTCCAAGGCTTTCTTTCTCTACAACTGCTGTTTTTAAACCTAATTGCGAAGCACGTATTGCAGTAACATAACCCCCTGGACCAGTCCCAATTACAATTACATCATACTCATTCATGTGGTTTGTAGTTTAAATTTGGCACAAATTTAGTAAATATGAGGTTTTTTTTGCGATTGTTTACTCAAGCTTTTTTTTTAAAATCAATACTGGCTGAATTTACACAATAACGAAGACCCGTATGAGTAGGGCCATCATTGAAAACATGCCCTTGATGTCCACCGCAATTTGAACAAATAATTTCTGTTCTGATCATACCTGCCGAGCTATCAGGAATTAATTCCAATGACCCCTCTATTGCACTATCGTAGCTCGGCCATCCGCAATGACTATCAAACTTACTTTCACTTTTGTAAAGTGGAGTAGCACAACCCTTGCA